>CAYSTY010000302.1:0-3486 GCA_964433685.1 uncultured Actinomycetota bacterium
GCGCTCGGCGCCCTGATCACGAGCGTCGCCACCGTGGTCATCTGGGTGCTGGCGACCTTCCTGGTGCTGGCCGAGGTCGGCATCAACCTCGCGCCGCTGGTCGCCGGCGCCGGCGTCGTCGGACTCGCGATCGGGTTCGGGGCGCAGAACCTCGTGGCCGATTTCCTGTCCGGCGTGTTCATGCTCGCCGAGGACCAGTTCGGTGTCGGCGACGTCATCGACGTCGGTGAGGCGAGCGGCGTGGTGGAGGGGGTGACCCTGCGCACCACCAAGATCCGTGACATCGAGGGCACGCTGTGGCACGTCCCGAACGGCGAGATCCGTCGTGTCGGCAACTCCAGCCAGGAGTGGGCGCGGTCGCTGCTCGACATCGGGGTGGCCTACCAGACCGACATCGACGTCGCGATCGCGGTGATCGAGCGCGTCGCGGCGGCGATGGCGGAGGAGGACGGCTACCGCCAGAAGTTCCTCGACACGCCCGAGGTCTGGGGCGTGCAGCACCTCGGTCCGGATTCGGTGGACATCCGCCTGGTCATCAAGACCGAGCCCGGCGCCCAGTGGGGCATCACCCGCGAGCTGCGACGTCGCCTCAAGACCGCGTTCGCGGTCGCCGGGATCGAGATCCCCTACCCGCAACGGACCGTCTGGCTCCGTCAGGACGACGAGAAGTCCTCCGTCGGGGTGGACGTGGACGAGCAGCGGGTCAACATCGACCGCGCGGTGGCCACGGCCCGCAGCGGCGACCGCGGCGCGGAGCGGATCCTGTCCCAGGACGAGAACGCGGTGGCCCAGGACGTCGAGGAGGAGCTCGCCGACGACGCCGGCGCCGTGCCAGCCGACGGTGACGGGCCTCGCGACTGACCCACCGCGGTGACATCCGTCACGGTCGGGTGCTGACGGCCCCCACTGCCGCCGTCGGCGGTGCGCGGGCATCGTGGCCCTCCACGACGACGGAGGCTGCAGGTGGAGGACCGCGACACGGCGCTCTCGGTGACGGGACTCGCGCACCGCTACGGAGCGACGGTGGCACTCGAGGGGGTCGACCTGACGGTCCTTCCGGGGGAGTGCGTCGCGCTGCTCGGACCGAACGGCGCCGGGAAGACGACGCTGGTCAACGCCGCGATCGGCCTCGTCGCGCCGCAGGTCGGTCGCGTCCGGGTCGCCGGCGGTGACCCACGTCGCGGCGCCACCCGCCGCTCGCTCGGCGTGGTGCAGCAGCAGGTCGGCTTCCCTCGCACCCTGAAGGTCGGCGAACTCGTCCGCGGGGCCGCGGTCCGGCACGGCGCGCCCGCGAGCGCCGCCGGGCCGGCCCTGGCCGAGGTCGGCCTGACCGACCTCGCCGGACGTCGCACCTCCCGGCTCTCGGGCGGGCAGCAGCAGCGGCTCCAGCTCGCGGTCGCCCTCGTCGCCGACCCGCGCCTGCTGATCCTCGACGAGCCGACGGTGGGGCTCGACTCGGCGACGCGGCGTGACTTCTGGCGGCTGCTGGCGGCCCGGCGGTCGCGGGGGACCGGCATCCTGCTCACCACCCACCTCATCGAGGAGTCGGCCAGCGTGGCCGACCGCGTGGTGGTCCTCGACCGCGGCCGGGTGGTGGCGGTCGACACCCCGGACCGTCTGCGTCGGCGGCTGCCCGACCGTCGGGTCAGCTGCCGGACGGTGGTCCCGCCCGACCGACTCGCCGCGTCGGCACACGTGCTGCGCGTCGAGACCGACGGCGACCTCGTGCACCTGTCGACCCGCTCACCGGAGGCGCTGCTGCGCGAACTGCTCGACGCCGACCCGGACCTCGACGGTCTCCGGGTCGAGGGTGCGAGCCTGGAGGAGGCGGTCGTCGCCCTCACGACCGCGACGAACGTGGAGGTGGCAGCGTGATCCGCACCCTGGCGAGCGAGACGCTCGAGGAGCTGCGCGGCATCGTCCGCGAACCCACGTCGCTGTTCTTCTCGATCGTGTTCCCCGTCGCGATGTTCGTGCTGTTCGTGTCGATGTGGGGCGGCGAAGCGGGGGACGAGGGGTTGCCCGTCGGCACCACCATGCTCGCGACCTTCGGCACCTTCGGGGTGATCGCCGTCGCGCTGTTCAACCCCGGGCTGTCGGTGGCCGACGATCGCGAGCGGGGGTGGCTCAGGGCCAAGCGGGTCTCGCCGACCCCGCTGCCGGTCACCCTCACCTCGAAGGTGGTCGCGGCCCTGCCGTACATCGCCGGTGTGCTGCTGGCGATGACGTTCGCCGCCGGCGTGACCGGCACGCTCGACGCGTCCGCGGTCACCGTGGCCCGGCTGGTGTTCGCCCTCGTGCTCGGCAGCCTGCCGTTCGCGCTGTTCAGCCTCGCGATCGGGTTCCGGACCTCCACCAACGCGGGTGTGGCCATCCTCCAGGCGGTGATGTTCCCGATGGTCATCGCGTCCGGTCTGTGGTTGCCCCTCGAGGTGCTGCCGGACGCCGTCGGTGCCGTCGCTCCGTTCCTGCCGACCTACCACCTGGCGCAGCTCGGTCTCGCCCAGCTGGCGGGAGAGCTCGGGCTCGACCACCTCGCCGTCCTGGTGGTGACGGCGGCGATCGGCGCAGGTCTGGCGGTGGTGTCGTACCGTTCCGCGCGACCGTGAACCGAGCCCAGGACGCCCCGAGGACCGCCAGCCGCGGCTGGCGTCCTCCGGGCAGCGCGTGGTACCTGCTCTACCTCGGGATCATGCTGTTCCAGCCGATCGGCACGCCTGGGTCCGGCGCCCGGGACTGGGTCGTCCTGGCGGCGGTGTGGACGTTCTACGTCCCGTTCTACCTCTGGGTCGAGACCCGGCCGGGGGTCGCGCGTCGCTACGCGGACGTGATCTCGGTGCTCGTCGCCGTGGTCGCCATGCCGGTCAACGCGGGTGCCAGCGTGCTGCTGGTCTACGCGGCGGCGTTCGCCGGTGCGCAGCGGCCGCAACGGGTCGCGCTGCGCTGGTTCGCGGGGCTGTCGGCCCTGCTGCTGGTGTACGCGGTGGTGGTCGCCACGGCGGTCCCGCCGGTGTTCCGGATCCTGTCGTACCTGCCGGCCGGCCTGTTCGTCTGGGTGGTCGGGTGGTCGTCGATCGCGGAGGCCGAGCGCGAGCGGGAGGCGTCCCGACTCCGGGTGGACAACGCCCGCATCGAACACCTGGCCACGGTCAACGAGCGCGAGCGCATCGCCCGCGACCTGCACGACATCCTGGGGCACACCCTGACCAGCGTGGTGGTCCGGGCCCAGCTCGTGCAGCGGCTCGCGGCCGACGACCCGGCCCGTGCCGCGACGGAGGCGGCGGCGATCGAGGCCGCGGCGCGTGACGCGCTCACCCAGGTCCGCGGCACGGTGCAGGGGTGGCGGCAGGCCAGCCTCGACGAGGAGGTCGAGGTGGCACGGACCGCGTTGCGTGCCGCCGGTGTCGAGCTGGTCGTCGAGCGGGAAGCGGGGTTGCAGCTGGCACCGTCGGTGGAGGCGGCGTTGGCGCTCGCCCTCCGCGAGGC
>CAYSTY010000303.1:0-3456 GCA_964433685.1 uncultured Actinomycetota bacterium
GCTTCCTCGCCGCCGCCCGGCAGGCGGAGCACGTCCAGGGCCTGGCGGCGCGGGCGGTCGGTGCGGTCGACGGCTTCGTGCAGCTGCTCGACGCGCTCGCCACCGAACTGGAACACGACGTGCCGCTGGTCGACCTCGTCGACCACGTCCTCGACCGGACCGGGTACCTGCGCGAGCTGGAGGCCGAACGCACCATCGAGGCGCTCGGCCGGATCGAGGTCCTCGAGGAGCTCGGTTCCGTCGTGCGCGAGTTCGAGGAACGGGCGGCCGCAGCCCCGGGCGCCGGCGCGACGCCCGTGACCGGTCCCGAGGCGCTGTCGGCGTTCCTCGAGTCGATCACCCTGGTCAGCGACGCCGATGCGCTCGACGACCAGGATGCGCAGGGGTCGGTCACCCTGATGACCCTCCACACCGCCAAGGGGCTCGAGTACCCGATCGTGTTCCTCGCGGGGCTCGAGGACGGCGTGTTCCCGCACGTCCGGAGCCTGTCGGACCCGCAGCAGCTCGAGGAGGAGCGGCGCCTCGCGTACGTCGGCTTCACCCGGGCGCAGGACCGGCTCTTCCTGACCCACGCCGACCACCGGACCCTGTGGGGTGGGACCTCCTACAACCCGCCGTCACGGTTCCTCGACGACCTGCCGGCAGCCCTCGTGGAGGAGCGCAGCGCCACACCGCGCACCTCGGCCGGCAAGCGGGCCCGCGACCGGGAGATGGTCGAGCTCGCCGGCGCCGAGTTCCGCGTCGGCGACGCGGTGATCCACACCAAGTTCGGCCAGGGCCGCATCACCGAGCTGTCGGGCGAGGGGGAACGTGCCGAGGCGACGGTCGACTTCGCCGGCGACGCCGGGCGCAAGCACCTCGTGCTCGCCTACGCCCCGCTCGTGAAGGTCTGACCGGTGGCCGACCTGCTGACCGCGTTCGGTCTGATGGCGCTGGCCGAACTCGGTGACAAGTCGCAGCTGCTCGCCCTGACCTTCGCCACCCGCTACCGCTGGTGGCAGGTCCTCATCGGCGTGGCGGTCGCGGCCACGTTCCTGCTCGGGCTCTCGGCGGCGCTCGGCGGCGTGCTCGGGACGGCGCTCCCCGACCGGGCGATCGCGCTCGTCGGCGGTGTGCTGTTCCTCGGGTTCGCGGTCTGGACCTGGCGCGACGACGACGATGACGACGAGGACGCGGGGCAGGAGCGGCGCCGCGGGGGACGGTCGGTCATCGTGACGGTGGTCGCGGCCTTCGTCGTCGCCGAGCTCGGGGACAAGACCATGATCGGCACCGCCGCGTTGGCCTCGACGCGCGATCCGATCGCGGTGTGGCTCGGCGCCGCGGCCGGGATGACGGTGGCCTCGGGGGCGGCCATCGCGGTCGGCAGCCTCCTGCACCGGCGGCTACCGGCCGATCGGCTGCGTCGGGCCGCCGCCGTCGCGTTCGCGGTCTTCGGGCTGTTGCTGCTGGCCGAAGGGCTGCGCGGCTGACCGGCCGGGTCGGCGGGGCGGCGTCCACGGTCTGACCTGGTACGAACCCGCACCGATGGACCCGACCGAACGGAGCGTGCGTGGCGCGTCGCGAGCAGGTGTCGACCAGCCGGATCATCGCCGCCGATCGGCAGGCGATCTTCGACGTGCTGGCGGACCCCGCCATGCACCCGGTGATCGACGGGTCCGGGACGGTCGTCGAGGTGCAGGACGGCGGGCCGCCGCGGCTGGAGGAGGGCGCCCGGTTCGGCATGGGCATGCGCATCGGTGCGCCGTACCGGATCCTCAACACCGTGGTCGAGTTCGAGGAGGGCCGCCGCATCGCGTGGCGCCACTTCCACGGGCACCGCTGGCGCTACGAGCTCGCCGACTCCCCGGACGGCGGTACCGAGGTGACCGAGACCTTCGACTGGTCGGGCGCGCGCACCAAGCTCCCGCTGGTCCTGGCCGGCATCCCGGCACGCAACCTGCGCGGCATGCGGCGCACCCTGGAGAACCTCGAACGGCTGGTCACCCACGGCACGTCGCGGTAGGTCGACCGCAGGTAGGTCAACTGCAGGCGGGCTCGACCACGTCCGAGGTCGGTGCGGGCGGCGGGGTCGCCACCGTCGGGTCGAGGTAGAGGGTCCCGTCGGAGGTCACCGTGGGGCGCTCCGCCAGGGACGGCTCGCCGCCGGTGCCGCGGCCGGTCAGCGACCACACCCGCCCGTCGGGCGCCTCGAGACGCCGGGACGCGGCGCAGTAGTCGACCTCGGGTGGTGCCACGAAGGCGCGGACGCGACCTCCGAGGCCGACGAGCAGCACCTCGAGGTCGGCGTGGTGGACGACCTGCCCGGCCACGTCCTCGATCGGTCCCACGGCGAGGTAGGGCGGGTCGGGCGCGCCGCCACCACGGGTCAGCAGCAGCACGCCGGCGACGACCACGACGAGCCCGGCGACCACCGAGGCGACGATCCACTGCATCCCGAGCGGCGCCCGCAGCACGATCTTGCGGGCACGCTTCGCGGCCCGCTCGGGCAGGTACCCGCCGGGCCCGAACTCGGGGTCGCCCACCGGGCGGTCGTCGGCCACGGCGGGACGGTACCGCCGTACCCGACCTGCCCGGACGCCGGTTGGGGCGCTCCCTGGCGCCCCACTAACCTCGTCCGGCACGCCGGGCTCGCCGGCGCTCGACGCAGGGAGGCAGGCAGATGGCGGTCCGCGTCGTCGTGGCCAAGCCCGGGTTGGACGGACACGACCGCGGCGCGAAGGTCGTCGCTCGTGCGCTGCGCGACGCCGGCTTCGAGGTCATCTACACCGGCTTGCACCAGACCCCCGAACAGATCGTGGCGGCCGCGCTCCAGGAGGACGCGCAGGCCATCGGTCTGTCGATCCACTCGGGCGCGCACCTGACCCTGTTCCCCAAGGTCGTCGACCTGCTGCGCGCCGAGGGGGCCGACGACGTCGTCGTCTTCGGCGGCGGGATCATCCCGGCCGAGGACATCACCACCCTCAAGTCCCAGGGGATCGCGGAGATCTTCACCCCCGGCACCCCGATGCAGACCATCACCGACTGGGTCACCGCACACGTGGCCGAGCGGGTCTGACGGCACGACCTCCCCTCACACCCACCAACCACCCACGTCAGGAGCCACCCCGTGGACCTCGTCGAGTTCCAGGGCAAGCAGCTGTTCGGGCGCAACGGGGTCCCCGTGCCCCCGCCCGGCACCGCCTGCCGCAGCGTCAGCGAGGTCGAGACCGCCGCACGTCGGATCTTCGACGCCGGTGGCTCGGCCGTGATGGTCAAGGCCCAGGTCAAGACCGGAGGCCGCGGCAAGGCGGGCGGTGTCAAGTACTGCCCCTCGCTCGAGGAGGCCACGGCCGCTGCCGAGTCCATCATCGGCCTCGACATCAAGGGCCACGTCGTCCAGGTCGTCTGGGTCGAGGAAGCCTCCGACATCGCCGAGGAGTACTACCTGTCGGTGATGCACGACCGGGTCAGCAAGGG
>CAYSTY010000304.1:0-3454 GCA_964433685.1 uncultured Actinomycetota bacterium
ACAGCCCGGACTCGCCCGACAGCCCGGACTCGCCCGACAGCCCGGACTCGCCGGCCTCGCCGGCATCGGTCGACTCGCCCGACGAGGACGAGGCCGACGAGGCGTCGGACGAGAAGCCCGAGTGACCGCCGCGTCAGCCGTGGGTGACGACCCACGGCTGCCGCAGCAGCTCCGGCTCCGGATCGACCTGGCCTACGACGGCGCGCCGTTCGTGGGCTTCGCCCGCCAGCCGGAGCTGACCACCGTGCAGGGCACCCTCGAGGGTGCCCTGTCGCGTTGTCTGGGCCAGCCGGTCACCACCACCTGCGCCGGCCGCACCGACCGTGGGGTCCACGCGCTCGCGCAGGTGGTCACCCTCGACGTGGACCCGACCGCCCCCGTCGCGCAGCGCTCGCTCGCCGACGTGCTCGCCGGGGCCACCACGGGGGCGGAGCTGCGCCGCCGCCTCGATGCGCTCGTCGGACCGGCCATCACCATCTGGCAGGTGCGGCGCGTCCCGGACGACTTCGACGCCCGGTTCTCGGCGACGGGCCGCTGGTACCGCTACCGCCTGGCCGACGCCGACACGCTCGCGCCCCTCGACCGGTTCGACCGGTGGCACGTCGGGGTGCCGCTCCGCCTGGCACCGATGCGGGCCGCGGCCCGCCACCTGGTCGGCGAGCACGACTTCGCCTCGTTCTGCAAGCGCGTGCCCGGCCGCTCCTCGGTCCGCCGACTCGAGCGCATCACCATCGCTCGTCCCGCACCGGGGCAGGTCGACGTGGCCCTGCGCGGAGCCGCCTTCTGCCACAACCAGGTGCGCTCGATCGTGGGCTGTCTCGTCGAGGTCGGACGCGGGCGGTGGGAACCCGAGCGGGTCGGGGACGTCCTCGCCGCGCGGGACCGGGCGTCGCTGGCCCGGGTGGCGCCGCCCCACGGGCTGGTCCTCGAGCGCGTCACCTACGGCCGTCGCTTCCCCGCGGCTCCGCCGCCGCACGGCCGCCCCGCCTGACGCGCGACCCCCGCACGTCGGCGCCTGCACAGGCCGACGAGGCGACGCCATCCGACCGTCATGGGCCAGACTCCGCGGCCCACCGGCCAGGGCCGGTGCACGTGGGGCCGGAGGGGTCGCACGTGCCGTGTACCCCGAGGGATCGTCACCCATGCCACCCACGTCACCAGCGTCACCCGCGCCGCACCGGCTGCGCCGGCTCGGTACAGCACTGCTGCTCACCGTCGGGCTGATCGCGCCCGGCGTGGCCGCCGGCGCCGACACCACCGGCCCGGACGGGAGCGCGATCGAGATCGCCCGCCGCGGCGGTGACACGGTCACGGCCGCCGACGCGACCGCCAGCGCCGCGAACGACCCCATCGTGGTCCGTGACCTGTCGGACGCCTGCCCCGCCGGGCAGGTGTCGTCGAGCGGGTTCCAGGACATCCCGCGTGGTTACACCTTCACGCTGGCCATCGACTGCCTGGTGGGCTACGGCATCACCGTCGGTCGCACGGCGACGACCTACGACCCCGCAGCGCCGGTGACACGCGCGCAGATGGCGGTCTTCCTCCACCGTCTCCTCGACGACGTGATGGTCCTGCCGGCGCCGCCCACGCGGTCGCAGTTCAGCGACGTCGCCATCACCGGTGAGGTCGGGCGTGCGATCAACGTGCTCGCCTCCGACCAGCTCGCGGCCGTGCTCGGTCAGCGCATCGTCGCGGGGCGGACCGCGACCACCTTCGACCCGTCGGGCACGGTGACCCGGGCGCAGATGGGCTCCTTCATCGCCCGGACCCTCGAGGGCCTGCTCGAGGTCAAGGGCTTCGAGATCACCGACCGCGGTCGCTGCGACGGCGTGTTCAGCGACGAGCGCGCGATCCCGTCGGCACACGCCACCAACGTCAAGCTGCTGTGCTCCGCCGGCATCGTCACGGGCCGCACCGATGGCACCTACGGGCCCGCCGCCGCCGTCACGCGCGGTCAGATGGCCGCGTTCCTGATGCGCACCGTCGACCCGTTCACGGAGGAGGGCATCCTGCGTCCGGCCCACCTGCGTGAGGAGCTGTTCGTCGACCGCGGCACGGAAGCGGAGCCCTGCGACGACGCCGGTCGCGACGGCTCGTCGGGCTCGCCCTTCTGCACCATCCAGGCGGCGGTGGACGCCGCCGGCGCCCTGGCCGACCACCACGTCCGGGTGTGGGTGCGCTGGGCCCCCGGTCAGCCGGCGTACGAGGAGGTCTGGCTCGAGCTCGACCCGGGTGACGCCGCAGCGCTCGACGTCGTCGGCCTGGCAGCGGACGGTGGGCGGGTGCCGTACGAGAACATCATCCTGATGGAGGGTGATGCCGACACCTTCACCACGCTCGGGCGGTTCCGGGTCGTCTCCCCGGAGGGGATCGACATCGGCACGGCCGGGTACGCCGCCATCAGCGACGTGCGCACGGACGGGTACGTCGCGATCCTCGTGTACCAGCCCGAGACGGGGGACACCTACGTCCTCGGATCCGACCTGCGCGCCGTCGAGGGCACCATCGTGGTCGCCAGTGCAGGCATGGTCGAGTCGCGCGGGACCCGGTACGCGACCCCCGAGATGGTCTACGTGCTGATCGACGCGCCGGACATGCCCGGCGCCACCGCGCAGACGCTGTTCCGCGACCACTTCACCGACCCGGCGCTCGGCAACCGCTTCGAGTCGGCTCCGGTCGTCGGCGAGGTCGACGGGCGGCCCGCCCTCCTGCCCGCGTCCTGACCGAGGTCCGTGGCGCCGGTCCGCGGACGCGGGCCGGTGCCACGACTCGAGGAGCGCACCGGCCGGTTGACCCTCCGCGCACCGGCCGGGTAACCTCGCCGTCCGCGGTCACTCGTGACCGCGTGTCTCGTGTCCGGGCACCGGCGGCACCACCAACCCGTGTCCCGCGCAGCTCCGGACGCCCCCCGCACCCGTCGGCTCCCTCCGACCGCCCGCGTGTCGCCCCGACGGCGCGTACGGCAGCGGACGAGACCCCACCGACGCCCCCGTCCCGTGAGCCCCCAGCCGGGGGACCGCGCGGCCACCGAGGAACGTGAAGCGATGCGCACCTACAGCCCGAGCGCCAAGGAGATCCAGCGCGCCTGGTACGTCGTGGATGCCGAGGGCCAGTCCCTCGGTCGCCTGGCGACCCGGATCGCGACGGTCCTGCGCGGTAAGCACAAGCCGACCTTCGCGCCCCACCTCGACGTGGGCGACTTCGTGGTGGTCATCAACGCCGAGAAGGTCACCCTCAAGGGCAGCAAGCTCGAGCAGAAGCTGTACCACCGGCACTCGGGCTTCCCGGGCGGACTGACCTCGGTGCCGTTCCTGACGATGCTCGACAAGAAGCCGACCGAGGTCGTCGAGCGCGCCGTCTTCGGCATGCTCCCCAAGAACAAGCTCGGCCGGGCGATGGGCAAGAAGCTCAAGGTCTACGCCGGTCCGACCCACCCGCACGAGGCGCAGGCTCC
>CAYSTY010000305.1:0-3449 GCA_964433685.1 uncultured Actinomycetota bacterium
GCGTGTACATCCGCAGCAGCATCTGGGTCCAGTCCATCGCGTCGACGCCGCCCTCGCCCGCGTGGACGGACACGATCGCATCGGCGTCGTCGTGCTCCCCCGACAGCAGGGTCGCCAGCTCGAAGCGGTCGAGGTCGGCACGGATCGCCGCGAGTCCGGCCTCCACCTCGGCGGCGGAGGACTCGTCGTCCTCCTCCCGCGCGAGCTCCTCGAGCACCTCGAGGTCGTCGAGGCGTTCGGTCAGACCACCGAGGCGCGCGACCTCCTGCTCGATGGAGGACAGCTCGGTGGTGACACCGCGTGCACGGTCGGGGTCGTCCCACAGATCGGGACGGGCCGCGAGGTCCTGCAGCTCCTCGAGCCGCAGCCGCTTGCCCTCGAGGTCGAGGTCGTGGACGAGCTGCGCCACGCGGGCGCGAGCGGACTCGAGCTCGTCGGTGTGGCTGTCGGTCATCGGCGGTTCCCTGGAACGGTCGACCCGCGATGCTACCCGCGGCGGGGACCGCGCCCGCGAGCCTCCCCGTCCCGCGGACGTGCGAGGCGGGCGTGTTCCCCTCCGAACACGCCCGCCTCGAGGTGCCGCCCGGACCGGACTCGGGGCGGCACCTCGGGGACTTCCTCGGCCCGCCGCCGACCTCCTGCCACCGCCGGCCGAGCGGGCTCGCTACGCGCACTGGACGCGCGCCACCGAACGCCGTGCGTCCCCGTGGCCGTCGGTAGCCTCGCCGCGTCCCCCTCGACCGGAGCCTCCGCGTGACCGACCTCGACCTGACCGACCTGCCGAAGGTCGAGCTGCACGTCCACCTCGAGGGCTCGGTGGACGCCGCCACCGCCGTCTCCCTGGCGCGGACCCACGGTGAGGACCCCGAGGCCGTGCTCGCGCTCGAGGACGGCAGCTACCCACGCCGGTTCCGCGACTTCGACCACTTCGTCGCCACGTTCCTGGCCACGAGCGGCCTGGTCCGCACGCCCGACGACCTCGCCACCATCGCGGCCGCGTTCGCCCGCGGGCAGGACGCCCAGCAGGTGCGGTGGACCGAAGCCACCTTCACCGCGCTGACCCTGGTCCGGCAGGGGATGGAACCGCGGGCGATGTTCCGCGCGTTGCACGACGGCTTCGCGGACGGCTTCGGTGGCGCGCCCGGTGAGCGCATCGGCCTGATCGTCGACAGCATCCGCAACCTCGGTGTCGAGGCATCCCACGAGACCGTGCAGCTGGTCGACGGCTACGGCGACGAGGCACCCGTCGTGGGGCTCGGCCTCACCGGCATCGAGGGCTCGGTGCCCGAGCGGGACTTCGCGCACCTGCGCACCGCCGCCGATCGGCTCGAGCTCGGGTTCGCGGTCCACGCCGGCGAGACCGGCTCCCCCGACAACGTCCGGGCCGCCCTCGACGACCTCGGCGCCGATCGGATCGGGCACGGCATCGCCAGCGTCCAGGACCCCGACCTCGTGGCTCGGCTCGCCCGGGAGCGGACCCCGCTCGAGGTGTGCCCGTCCTCGAACGTGACCCTGTCGTTGGTCGCCGACCTCGACGCCCACCCGCTGCCGCAGCTGTGGGACGCGGGCGTGAACGTGACCGTCAACAGCGACGACCCGCCGTTCTTCAGCACCACGTTGACCGACGAGCTCGCGCACGCCCGGCGGCTGTGCGACCTCGACCGGGGCGGACTGGCCGAGCTGCAGCGTCGCGCCGCGCGGGCGGCGTTCTGCCCCCCGCACGTGCGCGACGCCGTGCTCGTGGCGATCGACGCCTGGGACGCCGGCTAGGCCTTCGTGGCGCTGGTGACCACGTCGAAGCTCCACAGCTCGGAGCCCGACGCCGCGGGGCCACCAGCGGGCTTCTGGGCACCACCGCCCTCACCACCACCGCCCTCACCACCACCGCTCTGGTCACCACCGCTCTGGGCGTGGCCGCGCTGGAACGCCTGGCTCGACATCCACGCCTCGAAGGCCGCCTGGTCCCGCCAGCGCGTCACCACGAGGTAGCGGTCGGTGCCGTCGGTGGGACGCAGCAGGTCGAAGGACTCGAAGCCGTCCACGTTCTCGACCTCGCCGGCGCGGGCGGCGAAGCGCTGCTCGAGCACCTCGGCACGTGCGGCGGGTACCTCCAGGACGTTGATCCTCACGACGGACACGGGTGCTCCTCGGGGGTCGGGTTCGGGAGAACCAGGAGCCTACGTCCACCTGCTGACCCCTACCCTCACGGACCGGACGCCGACGGACCAGGAGCCAACGACGTGGCCGAACGCAGCGCAGCGGACAGCCCCGCCGCACGGCAACGGGCCGAGTTCGCGGCGCTGCCGTTCGCCGCGCGCCGCGCGGTCGTCCGTGCGGTCAACCGGGGTCGGGCGGTCGAGGACCGTCAGCTCGCCGTCCACGCGGTCGTGGTCGCGCGGCGCCAACGCCGGCTGTGGCGGTGGCTGTGGTTGACCGGGCCGCTGATCGGCGCCAGCCAGCTGGGCCTCGGCTGGGAGGTGGCGCTGGTCGCGGCGCTGATCGCCACGGTCACGATGGTCCTGCTCGCGCGGTTCTGGGTGCTGCGGGCGGAGCGGGCCGAAGCCGCCAACCTCGAGCTGGTCCCGAAGCGCCAGCGGACCCGCCTCCTCGACGGGCCCGCTGGCGGACGACGACGCTGACGGTCAGCCGCGCACGCGGGCCAGGACGTCCCGTGCGACGGATGCGACGTTGTCCGCGGTGAAGCCGAAACGTTCGAACAGCTTCTCGGCGGGGGCCGACGCCCCGAAGCGCTCCATGCCGACGACCGCGCCGGCGTCGCCGACGAACCGCTCCCACCCGAAGGGCGTGGCGGCCTCGACCGCGACCCGGGCACGGACCGTCGGCGGCAGCACCGCGTCCCGGTCGGCCTGGTCGAGCGCCGCGAAGCGCTCCCAGCTCGGTACGGACACGACGCGGGCGCTGGTCCCCTCCGCGGCGAGCTGTTCCCCCGCCGCGAGGCACAGCTGCACCTCGGAACCGGTGCCGATCAGGATCACGTCCGGGTCGCCACCGTCGGCGACGCCGAGGTCGCGCAGCACGTAGGCGCCACGGTCGACCGCATCGGCGGGCCGGTCCCCGAGCGGCGGCAGCCCCTGTCGGGTGAGCGCGATGACGGACGGCCCCTCGGTCTGCAACGCCAGGCGCCAGGCGGCCACCGTCTCCTCGCCGTCGGCGGGCCGGAACACCTGCAGGTTCGGGATGGCACGCAGCGCCGCGAGGTGCTCGATCGGCTGGTGGGTCGGGCCGTCCTCGCCGAGTCCGATCGAGTCGTGGGTCATGACGTACACGACCTTGGTGCCCGTGAGAGCCGACAGGCGGATCGCGGGCCGGCAGTAGTCGGTGAAGATCAGGAACGTGGCGACGTACGGCAGGACGCCACCGAACAGCGCCATGCCGTTGGCCATCGACGCCATCGCGTGCTCGCGGACCCCGAACCGCAGGTTCCTGCC
>CAYSTY010000306.1:0-1879 GCA_964433685.1 uncultured Actinomycetota bacterium
GTTGCGCGACAGCCACAGGTCCGCGACCGGCGAGGTGCCGAGGTCGACGACCAGGTTCTGCGGGAAGCGCAGCCGGATCTGGACCGCCTCACGCGCGTCGAACGGCAGGTCGACGATCCACCACTCGCTGTCGTTGGCCACCTCGACGTTGTCGTCCGGCGTGCCGGGGAAGACGGCCGGGGTGGACGCGGCGGGGGCGGCGGCCTGGCGGAACATGGCCAGGTCGGTGTCGTACTCGGCGTCCGGCAGGGTCAGCTGACGCTGCTGCGGGACGAACCCGGCGGCGGAGACCGTCAGGGTGTACTCGCTCGGCTGCTGCAGCCACAGGCGGTACTCACCGGCGGCGTTGGTCGTGGCCGAGACGTCGGTGACGCCACGGGCACGGACGGTCGCACCCTCGATCGGGTCGGAGACCTCGCCCGGGCGGACGCCGGTGGCGTCGTGGACGACACCCTCGAACAGACGCGGCTGCATCACCAGGTCCTCGTTGACCAGACCACCGAGGATGCGTGCGAGCATCGAGGCGACCTGGCCGCGGGTGATGTTGCCGTTCGGGTCGAAGGTGCTGGCGTCGCGACCGAAGATCACGCCGGCCCGCGCGAGACGAGCGATGTTGCCCTCGTGCACGCTGCCGCGGGTGTCCTGGAAGGTGCTGGTGGCGTTCGGCAGCCGGTCGATCAGGCCCTGCGAGGCGAGCTCGTCGAGCGTGCGCGCCGCGATGGAGGCGAACTGCGCGCGGGTGATCGCGAGGCTCGGACGGAAGGTGCCGTTGGTGAACCCGGCGACGATCGCGGGGTTGGCGCCGGCGAGGGTCTCGATGTTGGTCAGGTGCACACCGGTCGAGACGTCACGGAACGCGCCCTGACGGCGGGTCGGCAGGACCGCCCCGTCGACACGCTCGAGGAGACGGACCGTGAAGGAGGCCGTCTGGTCGCGACGCACGGGCTCGAGGTTGCCGTAGTTCGTCGCGGTGCGGCCCTGGGTCAGCCCGTACCACGCGAGGCAGTCGATGTTCGGGCTGTGGACGTTGCGGGTGTCGGTGAACCCGCTGGACGGCACGGTGGCCGACGGGCACGCCGCCGCGGCGTCGAAGGTGCTCGACTGCGCCTGCGCGGTG
The DNA here is from genome assembly GCA_964433685.1 of uncultured Actinomycetota bacterium. Classification (GTDB taxonomy): domain Bacteria; phylum Actinomycetota; class Nitriliruptoria; order Nitriliruptorales; family Nitriliruptoraceae; genus Nitriliruptor. The sequence goes on from CAYSTY010000306.1 coordinate 1,118, forward strand.
GCCGGCACGAGCGTGGCCAGCAGCGCGATCAGTGCGAGCAGGAGGAGCGGACGTGTGAACATGCGAGGACGAGCCTCGGTCATCAGGTAACCCCTTGATCGGTGGCGGAAGCGGACCGGGTCACCGGACGGCGTCGGGATCCTTGCCCCGACCGCGACGCACCGCTCCCCGTTTGCCGCCGCGTACCCTAACGGCCACGGCCGTTCCTGCACCCCGACGGCGGCGGTCGGGCGCTGGCCGCAACCCCGTGTCCGGGGCGCGGCGTCACGCTTCAGCCGCGCAGACGCCGTCCGAGGCGAGGCAGCACCTCGTCGAACAGGTCCCCGAGGCGCACCCACGACTCCCACGGCTTGCCGATCGGGTCGCTGACGTCCTCTCGCTCCCGCGCGCGGCTCGCCACCGGGCGGGCGAGGTGGGCCTGGTCGCGCCACCACGTCACGCGCTCGGCCAGCGTCAGACCGTCCGGGCAGCGGCCGGCGTCAACCGCCGCGGTGAGCCGATCGAACTCACGCAGCGTGAACACCCGGCCCGCCGTGCGCGGCGCCATCGGCGCGACCGCGTCGCGCTGCCGCTCGCTCATCGTGAGCACCAGGTCGCTGGCGGCCACCAGCTGCGGGGTCACCGGACGGGACCGGTGGGCGGCGAGGTCCAGACCCCGCAGACGTCCGAGCTCCACCGACTCGTCCGCGGCCGACGAGCCCACGCGCGCCCGCGTCCCGGCCGAGGACACCTCGACGTCATCACGGGCTGCCTCGGCGTCGG
>CAYSTY010000306.1:1979-3437 GCA_964433685.1 uncultured Actinomycetota bacterium
GGTGTCGCCGGTGAGTTCGGCGCGGAGCATCGCCTCGGCCAGCGGGCTGCGGGCGATGTTCGCCGTACACACCACCAGGACCTGCACGTGGGCTCCCGTTCCGTTCGGCGGACACAAGGTCGGACCACGAGCCTAAACGAGGTGGCCGGACGTCCCCGGTCCGCCCGAGCTGCGCACGTACGCTCGCCGCGGGCCCGGACGACGGGCGAGGTCACGGATGGACGAGGAGACGCGGGGGTCGTCGGGAGAGCTCCGGCGACGCGTGCTCCTGTGCGCCTTCGCGTTCGTGATCCCGTGGCTGCCGCTGATCGCCTGGATGCGCGCCGACAGCGAGCCGTACGTCGTCCCCGCCTACGGCAGCCTGACCGCGCTGTTCGTGGTGCTGTTCCTGGGGCTGCTCACCCGCAGACTGCCGATCCGCGTCGCCGAACTGGGTGCCGTGGCCACCATCGTGACCGTCGTGTTCGTGCGGCTCGCGGTCGCGGTGCTGGATCCCGGTCTGCCCACCCTGCAGCTGCGGCGCCTCGTGGTCGAGATGTCCGGCCCGAGCCTCATCGCCTGCGTGCTGGTCATCTTCCTCGCCCTCGAGCTGCGGCAGGCCCGGGTGATCGCCGGCGCGATATCGGTGCTGTTCGCGGGGCTGGTGGCCGCACCGATCGTGTCGCTGCTGCCCGACGACACCTCGACCGCCGGTGCGATGACGGGACAGGTCGTCATGGTCGGGGTCGTCCTCGGGCTCGCGTACGGGCTCGCGTCGGTCCGCTCGCAGCTGGCCGCCGAACAGACCCGCGCCCGCGACCTCGTCGAGCTCGCCAACACCGACCCCCTCACCGGCGTGTGCAACCGGCGAGGCGCCGAACAGATCCTCTCCCGCCAGCTGGCCACCGTCAGCCGCTACGGCGGCGAGCTGTCCCTCGCGCTGCTCGACGTCGACCGGTTCAAGGAACGCAACGACCACCACGGCCACGCCGCCGGCGACGAGGCGCTCGTCACGATCGTGGAGGCGCTGCGGGCCCAGCTGCGCGGCAGCGACGTGCTCGGGCGGTGGGGCGGCGACGAGCTGCTGGTGGTCGTGCCGGGGACGCCCCCCGCGCAGGTGCACCTGTCGGCCGATCGGTGGCGGCGGCTGGTGGCCGAGCTGGGGCTCGAAGCCGGACGTCACACGTTGACCGTGTCGATCGGTGTCGCCACGTTCCGGGCCGGGGACGACGTGGACGCGCTGCTGCGACGCGCCGACCGGGCGATGTACGCGGTCAAGGCACGTGGTGGCGACGGGGTCCAGACCGACGCGGGGGATGCCGACCTCACGGTGGTGTCGCCGGCCCCGGGGTCGGGGTCGGCGTCGGCGGGGTCGGGGTCGGCGGGGTCGGTGGCGGAGCCCCGCGAGCACTCCTGACGCGGCACGCTGCGGGGGCTAGGTGGCGAGCTGCCAGGCCGCGGCGGCCACGGCCACCACCA
>CAYSTY010000307.1:0-3436 GCA_964433685.1 uncultured Actinomycetota bacterium
CTCGTGCGTGAGCTCGAGGACCTCGCCACGCCGGCGATCGCCATCCACGGCGACCTGCGTCAGGCCACGCGCGAGAAGAACCTGGACAAGTTCCGCGACGGGACGGCGACCGTGCTCGTCGCGACCGAGGTCGCGGCACGCGGGTTGGACGTCGAGAACGTCACCCACGTCATCAACTACGACTGTCCCGACGACGAGAAGATGTACCTGCACCGCATCGGGCGCACCGCCCGGGCCGGGAGCAAGGGCGTCGCGGTCACCTTCGCGGAGTTCAACGAGATCGACCGGTTGAACGTCGTGCGCAAGAAGCTCGACCAGGCCGACAACCCCGTCGTGACCATCTTCTCCACCTCCGAGGAGCTCACCGAGCGCTTCGACCTGCCGGCCGAGCGCCCCTGGGACGCGCACGTCGCCGCGGCCAAGGCCGGGACCCGCACCGACCGCCGTGACAGCGCCGGCGACGACCGCGACGGCCGCGGAGGCGGCAAGCGCGGCGGTCGCGACGGTGGCGGTCGTGGGGGACGCGGCGACGACGGACCACGCCGGAAGGGCAGCTCCGACGGTCGTCCGAAGTCGCAGCGCTCCAGCGAAGGCACCGGCAACGACCGCGACGCGGACCGCGCCCGCAAGGACCGCGACCGCGACGCCGGCCGTGGTCGCGGCGAGGCGACGCGCGACGAGCCGAAGCGCGACCAGGCGACGCGCGACGAGCCGAAGCGCGACGAGCCGAAGCGGGACGAGCCGACGCGCGACGAGCCGCAGGGCGAGAGCCGGACGCGGACCCGCACCCGGACGCGCAGCCGCGCGACCGACGGCGGCGACCAGCGCAGCTCCGACCGCGACGAGGCACCCCGCGAGCGCAGCGGCGCGAGCGAACGCGGCGACGGCGGCTCCGGGACCCGGACCCGGGCCCGTGCCCGCAACGCGGGGAACGACTCGAGCCGTCGCGACGACGCGAACGACGGTCGTGACAACGGCGGTCGATCGCGTAGCCGGTCGAGCGAGCGTGAGGGCTCCGGCGACGGATCGCGTGAGCGCGGACGGTCGAACGAACGCGGACGGTCGAGCGAGCGCGGCAGCTCGGGCAACCGTGACCGCGACGGCTCCGGGAACCGCGAGCGCGGCGGCTCCGGGAACCGCGAGCGCGGCGGCCGGTCGAGCGGCCGCGGAGGCTCAGGCGGACGCGAACGCGGTGGCCGTGACAGCGGTGGCCGTGACAGCGGTGGCCGTGACAGCGGTGGTCGCGACAGCGGTGGCCGTGGTGGCTCGCGCGGGAGCGGCGGGGGCCGCGACCTCGATCCGACGGTCAAGCCGGCCCAGCGTGGCGAGGAGGCCCGCGGCGAGGGCGATCCGCAGCTCGCCCGCCGCGTCAAGGTCGAGCACCTGCCCTGACCTGCTGCTGGTCGACCGGCTCCGAGCGCCGGTCGATCAGCGCAGCGGGTTGCGATCGAGCAGGGCCCGCAGGGCCTGGCCCTGACGCACGCGCAGCCAGGTGCGCCGACCGCAGGTGGGACACCGGGCCAGGAGCCTGCGGGTCACCGGGTTCCACAGGACCGGCGGCTTGAGCAGCTTGACGAAGGCGACGATCGAGACGCCGGTCTCCACGTCGCACCTGCGGCACAGCACCTGCACCTGGGACGACGGTGCCGCCGAGGGTGCGGTCGAGTAGAGCGCTTCCTTCCCGGCCGCGTCGCGCGCACGTGGCGAGGTCGGGTCGGGTGGTGCGATGCGGTCGAGCCGGCGCGAGCGGGCTGGCCGCGCCGGGCCCGCGGGCCGCGCCGGGGGCGCGGGACCTGACGAGCGCGGCTCGTCAGCCACCGTCGGGGCTCGCTGCCTCGACCAGCCCGAGGACCTCGTCGCGACGGCCCGGGTCCCAGCCGGCCGCGTCGAGCAGCTCCGGCTCGACCTCCAGGCCGAGCAGTTCCCGGGCGATGACGCGGTACGCCGCTGCGCCGGGCACGTCGGACCCACCGCTCAGCAGCGACACGCCCGCGGTCGGGGCCTCCGCGAACCGGACCGACTTGCGCACCGGCGGGCCGATCAACGGCAGCTCGTAGCGGGCGATCAGGTCGCGCAGCACCTCACGGCTGTGACGGGTCCGCGGATCGAACATCGTGGCGACCAGGCCCCGGACCTCGAGACCGCGGTTGGTCAGGCGGCGCACGTCCGCGATCGTGTCCAGCAGCTGGGACACCCCGCGGTGCGCGAGCGTCTCGCACTGCACCGGGATCACGACCTGGTCGGCCGCGGTCAGCCCGTTGATGGTCAGCACCCCGAGCGACGGGGCGCAGTCGATCAGCACCGCGTCGTAGGAGTCGAGCAGGTCGCTCAGCTCGCCCCGCAGCAGGTACTCCCGTCCCGTGCGCGACAGCAGGGTCACCTCGGCGCCGGCGAGGTCGATGTTGGCCGGCACGACGTCGACCTCGCCGTGCTGGACGATGGTCTCGACCAGGGTGGCGCGACCGACCACGGTGTCGTTGAGGGACGGCTCGGTGCGGTCGGGGTCGTAGCCCAGGGAGAAGGTCAGGCACGCCTGCGGGTCGAGGTCGACGACCAGGACGGCGCGGTCGAGCTCGGCCATCGCTGCGGCGACCGACAGCGTGGTCGTCGTCTTGCCGACGCCGCCCTTCTGGTTGGCGAACGCGATGATGGTGGCGGTCACGAGGCCCCCGCGGCTGGAGTGGACCCGAGCCTACCCAGGGGCGCCCGGCCCACCTGGACGAGGTACCGGGAGAACCGTGCCGGTTCACGGCAGCGCCGAGGACCCTGCCGCGTAGGCCTGCACCGCCGTCGCGACCAGTTCGATCGAGATCGCCACCAGCAGCATCCCCATCACCCGCGTGATGAGGTGGATCCCGTTCGGTCGCAGCACCCGTTCGAGGACGCTGGCGTAGCGCAGCACCAGCCAGATGACCGCGAGGGTCGCGGCGATCGCCAGCGCGACCGACACCTGGGTGGCCAGCTGCAGCTCGCCGCCGTCACCGCTGGTCATGAAGACCATCACCGCGCTGATGGCACCGGGTCCCGCCAGGATCGGCACGCCGAGCGGGACGACCGCGACGCTCACGCCCGCCTGCCGGTTGGGGACCAGCGCGTCCCCCCGCAGCATCTGGAGCGCCACCAGGAACAGCACCACCCCACCGGAGGCCTGCAACGCCGGCAACCCGATGGACAACGCCGCCAGGATCCTCGTCCCGAAGAACGCGAACAGGTAGATCAGCCCGGCCGCCGCGAGCAACGCGTGCGACGCCACCCGCCGCCGCTCGCGCAACCCCTCCCCCTCCGTCAACGCCAGGAACACCGGCACGTTCCCGAGCGGCGACATGATCACGAGCAACGTCACGAAGGTCTGGACGGCCAGACCCAGGTCGAGCGTCATCAGAGATCCAAGGGGGGTCCATCGAGCCGGACCACGGAGCCGGCTGGCGTCCGGGGT
>CAYSTY010000308.1:0-3401 GCA_964433685.1 uncultured Actinomycetota bacterium
TGACGCCGAGGTAGTGGTCGCGGTCGCGTCGGTCGACACCCCAGGCGTCGAGCCCACGGTGGGCGATCGGGAGCAGGGTGCGCAGGATCAGCTCGGAGGCGGGGACGTTGCCGGTCGAGGGCCAGTACAGCTCGGCGTCGATGCCCTCGCGGGCGGCCGCGAAGAAGCTGTCCTGGGCGGCGGCGAACGACAGTTGGCTCTCGATGGGTTCGTCGCTGCCCGCCAGCTCACGGACCAGACCGTAGTAGAACGCGGCGTTCGCGATGGTGTCGACCACGGTGGGTCCGGCGGGCAGGACCCGGTTCTCCACCCGCAGGTGCGGCTTGCCGCGGGCGACGTCGTAGATGGGCCGGTTCCAGCGGTACACGGTGCCGTTGTGGAGCTGGAGCTCGGGCAGGTGCGGGATGCCGCCGCCGTCGAGCACGGCGACGGGATCCTCGTCCTCGAGCAGCGGCAGGAGGGCGGGGAAGTAGCGCACGTTCTCGTCGAACAGGTCCATCACGTCGTCGATCCAGCGCTCGCCGAACCAGACCCGGGGTCGCACCCCCTGCGCGGTGAGCTCCTCGGTCCGGGTGTCGATGGTCTGCTGGAACAGCGCGATCCGGGTCTCGCGCCACAGCTCCTTGCCGAACAGGAACGGTGAGTTCGCCCCGATGGCGACCTGGGCGGCGCTGACCGCCTGCGCGGCGTTCCAGGTCCGCCCGAACCCCTCCGGGGTGACCTGCAGGTGCAGCTGCACCGAGGTCGCCGCGGCCTCCATGACGATCGACGAGGTGGACAGCTCGAGCCGTTCGGTGCCCTCGATCTCGACCACCAGGTCCTCGCCGCGGGCCTCGAGGATCTGCTCGTTCAGCAGGTGGTAGCGCGGGTTGGCGGACAGGTTCTGGATGGTGGTGTGCAGCCCCGACAGGGTCGGCAGGATGCCGATCGTCGCGACCTGCGCGCCGAGCTCGCGGGCCTGGCTCTCGGCGTACCGCTGCGAGGTCTCGAGCTCCTCCTCGATCTCGCGGAACACCGTCCCCGACAGCTTGTGCGGGGCGACGTTGAACTCGATGTTGAACTGCGCGAGCTCGGTCTGGAAGTCGGGGTTCTCGATCCGGCGCAGCAGCTGGTCGTTGATCATCGCCGGCTGACCGTCGGCGTCGACGACGAAGAACTCGACCTCGATGCCGATCAGCTTGCGTCCGCGTTCGAACCGACCTCCGTCGAGCATGCGACGCAGCACCTCGAGGTCGAGCTTGACCTTCTCCCGGTACCGCTGGCGGTCCTCCCGGGTGAAGCGCACCTCGTCGATGTCGCGGCCCATCACAGGCTCCCGTCTCGGCGCGCGGCACCCGCCGCTGCCCGGATCGGCGCGAGCCTACGCGCCGCCTCCACCGCCGCGAGGGGACCTCCCCGTGTCCCGCCGTCCCGGTTCCACGTCCGGCGGGCCGTGACCGGCGAGGATGACACCGACCGAGGGCGAGGAGCGTCGATGGAGCTCGATCCGCTACCACACCCGCGCCGCGAGTACGGGACGAGGCAGCTCCGCGAGGACCAGGTCGCCCGTGAGGACCCGCTCGGTGAGGTCAGACGTTGGGTCGCCGAGGCGATCGACGCCGACGTGCTCGAGCCGACCGCGATGACGCTCGCGACGGTCGACGCCGCCGGGGTCCCCGACGCGCGCATCGTGCTGCTGCGCGGCATCGACGGGCGCGGCGTGTCGTGGTTCTCCAACCGGCGTTCGGCCAAGGGCGCCCAGCTCGCCGACCGACCGGTCGCCGCCGTCGTGCTGTTCTGGGCCGCGCTCGAACGCCAGGTGCGCCTCCGTGGCCGGGTGGAGCACCTGCCCGACGAGGAGTCGGACCGCTACTTCGCCTCCCGGCCGCGCGGTTCGCAGGTCGCCGCGTGGGCGTCGGCCACGCAGTCGGCGCCCATCACCGACCGGGCGTCGCTCGATGCGATGGCGGCCGAGGCCGAGGCCCGGTTCGCGCACGTGGCCGACATCCCGCGGCCACCGCACTGGGGTGGCGAGCTGCTGCGGCCCGACACCATCGAGCTGTGGCAGGGCGGTCGTGCCCGGCTGCACGACCGCCTGCGGTGGACCCGGGTCGTCGACGGCTGGCGCCTCGAACGCCTCCAACCGTGACGGCTCTGGTCAGCTCGTGAGACCCTGCGCCGGGATGATGCCCTGGGCGCCGCGCCCACCGTCCCAGTCGGTGTACTGGTAGGGGTTGTCGAACAGCTCCTGCTGCGGCAGGTCCGGCGACATCCCCTGCTGCCACTCGTCCTCGCCCATCTCCGCCCGCAGGTGCTCGATCGTGGCGCCGACCGCGTCCTTGGCCCGCTGCAGGTCGACGTCGACCAGCTCGTGCGCGTGCTTGACCACCCGACCGTCGACCATCACGGTGTGGACGTCGGCGCGCGTGGCCTGGAAGACCACGTGGCCGTAGGGGTGGAGCACCGGGTACATCGCGGGGGAGCGGTCGTTCTTGAGCAGCACCACGTCGGCGCGCTTGCCGGGCTCCAGCGACCCCACGATCGCGTCGGTCCCGAGCGCCCTGGCACCGCCGATCGTGCCCCACCGGACGACGTCCTCGGCGCGCAGGGCGTTGTAGACGACCGTGTCGCCGTCGGCCTGGTTGTCGAGGTGGTCGCGGCTGCGATCGGCGCTGAGGGTCGAGCGCATCGCCGAGAACAGGTCGCCGCTCCACCACACGCTGGTGTCCATCGACAGCGACACCGGGATCCCGTGTCGACGCAGCGCGTGCGTGGGTGGGTAGCCCTGCCCGGCGCTCTGCTCGCTCTCGGTCGACACCGATGCGTAGGCGCCGGACGCGGCGATGCGCTGGTAGGAGTCGTGGGTCAGCGAGGCGGCGTGGACGTAGGTCACGTCCGGGGTCATGAACCCGTGGTCGGCCATGAGCTGGATGCTGTTGTCGTTGGTCGCGCCCCACACGCCCGCGTGGGTCGTCACCCGCAGGCCGAGATCGCGTGCCGCTTCGAAGGCCGCCTTCTCGGGGAACTCGGGATCGCCGGTGACGTCGAAGGCGAGCTGCACGCGCAGCAGGTCGGCGTCGCTGCCGCGCCGGCGGTCGAGGAAGTCGCGCACCTCGGGGCTCGGCGCCCACTCCCACGGGCCGGCCTGGATGTTGCCGTAGGCCAGGACGAAACGGCCCGGCACGGCGGTGAGGGCGTCTGCGGCGGCTTCGGCGTGGTCGACGGTCTGCAACCCGTGGGACCAGTCGACCACCGAGGTGACCCCGGCATCGATGGCCTCGACCGCGGCCAGCAGGTTGCCGGAGTGGATGTCCTCGGGCCGGAAGATCCTGCCCCAGTTGAGGTAGTAGAAGACGAAGTACTGCGTGAGGGACCAGTCCGCCCCGAACACGCGCATCGCGGTCTGCCACATCAGCCGGAGC
>CAYSTY010000309.1:0-3392 GCA_964433685.1 uncultured Actinomycetota bacterium
CGCTCAGGCGCCGAGGTCGTCGTCCCCGCCGATGAAGCCGAGCGGGTCCTCCGAGGTCGCGTCCGGGGAGGGCTCGACACCCTCGATCTTGGCCTGGGCGATCTCCTCGAGGGCGATCGACAGCGGCTTGTTGGACGGGACCGAGACCAGCGGCGGCACGTGGGTGCCGAGGCCCTCGCCGAGCTGGGCGTAGTAACCGTTGATCTCACGGGCGCGCTTGGCCGCGAGGTGCACCAGGTGGAACTTGCTGTCCACCTTGTCCATCAGGTCGTCGATGCGGGCGATGACCGGTCCTTCCAGGTTCCGCCACGTGCGAGCACGGGCAGGGAGCGGTGGGCGTGGGTACGCGAGACGCGTCGAGCGCGTGAGGTCACCGGTAACGGTACCGGTGTGGGGGGAGGACGTCAGCCACCGCCGCGGAGGTGAGCCGGATGACGACGGCGCGGCGCTAGCGTGCCCGTTCCGCGGCGAGTCCCCGCGGTCGGAGGGGTGCGTGGACGTCGTGGTGGGGCTGGTGCCCATCGTGCTGGTGGTCGCGCTGCTGGGAGCGGGCGTGGCGTTCTACGTCCACCGTCAGCGCACCATGCGCGACGGTCTGGCGCGCCTCATGGCCCGCGACGGGCTGACCATCACCAACGTGCCCTGCGGGCTACATCCACGCGAGATGGCGCAGCGCTTCGATGCCACGCCGCGCGGTGACCGCCGCTACGGGGTGCGCTACGGCGTCGAGGGCCCCGCCGAAGCGGTGATCGACGGTGCCCCCGTGCCGGTCGACCTGGCCGCGTTCGAGTGGTGGTACGAGGCCAGGGTCCAGAACGACAGGTCGACCTCCTACCAGCGCCGCACGACGACGGTCGCGATGGTGCGCCTGCCAGTGGTCGTGCCCGGGTTCATCCGACTCCGCCCGGAAGGTCTGCTCGGCCGCGTGGGTCTGCGCCGCGCGGACCAGCAGGTCGAGTCGGACGAGTTCAACCGCCGCTTCCACGTGCGTGGCTCGGACCCGACGCTGAGCCTGCGCTTCCTCGACGCCGCGATGCAGCACCGGCTGCTGACCACGGCGACCGGCCGCACCATCCACCTCGAAGGCGACCTGCTCGTGCTCGGCGGCAGCCCCACGCACCGGGACGGCTCGCTGCCCGGCGTGCTGGCCGAGCTGCCCGCCGTCGCGCAGGACGCGCTGGCGCTGCTGCGGGCCGTGCCCGCCCAGGTCTGGCGTGTCGCTCGTCCCGTCGGTGGTGGCGAGGGAACCGGCTGATGGAAGGTCTGGTCGTCGTCCTCGGGGTCATCGCCCTCCTGCTGCTGTGGCTCGTGCTGTCCTACAACCGGTTCGTCGCGCAGCGCACCAGCTTCGACGCCTCCTGGGCCGGCATCGACGTCGAGCTCCAGCGGCGCCACGACCTCGTCCCGCGCCTCGTCGAGACCGCGGCGGGGTACGCCGGCCACGAGCAGCGCGTCTTCGAGGCCGTCACCGAGGCCCGCGCGCGGGCCATCGCCGCCCACGACGTCGACGAGCAGGCCCGCGCCGAGGACCAGCTCACCGAGGGGCTCACGGGCCTGCTCGCCCTGAGCGAGGCCTACCCGCAGCTGCGCGCCGACACCGTCTTCCGCGACCTGCACCGCCAGCTGATCGAGACCGAGGACCGCATCGCCGCGTCGCGCCGCCTCTACAACCTCGCGGTCGCCGCGTACGAGCGCCGCCGCGGCTCGTTCCCGTCGAACCTGGTCGCGAACGGGTTCTCGTTCGGCCGGCAGCCCTACTTCGAGGTGCTCGACGCCGCCGCCCGCCACGCCCAGCAGGTCCGGCTCTGACGCTGCGAGTCAGAAGGGCACGTCGTCGGTGGCTGCACGCCGAGCGATGTCGATGGCGGTCAGCACCTCGTCGACGCAGTCCTCGAGCCGGTCGTTGACGACCTCGAGGTCGAAAGCGCCGGCCCCGGCGATCTCCTCGCGGGCGACCTCGAGCCGACGGGCGACGACCGCCTCGTCCTCGGTGCCGCGCCCCCGCAGCCGACGTTCGAGCTCGTCCATGCTGGGCGGGTGGAGGAAGATCAGCAACGCGTCCGGGTCGGCACGCTTGACCTGGAGCGCTCCCTGGACCTCGATGTCGAGCAGCACCACCTGCCCAGCGGCGACCGCCGCGGCAGCCGGGGTCCGGGGGGTGCCGTAGAGGTTGCCGGCGTACTCGGCCCACTCGAGCAGTTCGCCGTCGGCGACCATCCGCTCGAAGGTGGGCGCGTCCACGAACCGGTAGTGGACGCCGTCGACCTCGCCCGGGCGAGGCGCGCGGGTCGTGGCCGAGACCGACAGGACCGCATCGGGCAGCCGCCGGCGCAGCTCGGCGTGCACCGTGCCCTTGCCGACGCCGGAGGGCCCAGCCACCACGACCAGCAGGCCGGTGGAGGCGTCGGTCACGCACGATCCTCGAACGTCGCCAGGAGTGCTTCCCGCTGGCGCGGGCCGAGCCCCCGCAGCCGCCGCGACGGCGCGATCTCGAGCTCCTCCATCAGCCGGCGGGCCTTCACCGGACCGAACGCGGGCATCGCCTCGAGGACGTCGGCGACCTTCATCTTCGCCAGCGGTTCGGCCGAGCTCGAGCGTTCGATCACGTCGCGCAGCGAGACCTCGCCGGCCTTGAGCATCTGCTTGAGCTCCGCCCGGATCCGGCGCGCCTCGGCCGCCTTGGCCAGGGCAGCACGTCGCTGCTCGGGGTCGAGCTCGGGCAGAGCCATCGCCGGGACGCTTTCGCACGGGAGCGGGGAGCCTGGAACCCTAGTCCAGCCGGCGCGAGGGGTAGCGTGCGCGCGCCTCGCGGGCGCGACCCGTCCGCCAACGCCCCCACGCCTGCCGGGAGGAGTCCGTCGTGCCGTACGACGCGCAGCTGGTCCTCGGTGTCGACCTCGACGCGGTGTGCGGGGACTACGAGGGTGCGTTCCGACGCTCGGTCGCCACCCGTACCGGACGCGACCCGGACGAGCTCACCCCTCAGACCCGGTGGGACGCGTACTCCGAGTGGGGTCTGAGCTTCGAGGAGTTCGAGGAGGCGCACCGGCTGGCCGTGCTCGAGGACCGGATCTTCCGGGAGATGGACCCGCTGCCGGGGGTGTCCGAGGCCCTGTGGCAGCTGTCCGACGAGGGCGTGTGGATCCGCATCATCACCCACCGCTTGATCTTCAACTGGGCGCACGAGGTCAGCGCCGCCGACACCGCCTGGTGGCTCGACCACCACAGGATCCCCTACCGCGACCTGTGCTTCATCGGCGCGAAACCGGACGTCGGTGCCGACCTGTACGTGGACGACTCGCCCCGCAACGTCCTGGGGCTGCGCGCCGCCGGCCGGACCGCGATCGTGTTCGACCAGCCCTACAACCGCGACCTGCCCGGTCCGCGGGTGA
>CAYSTY010000310.1:0-3389 GCA_964433685.1 uncultured Actinomycetota bacterium
GCGGTCTGCTCCCCGCGGTGGTGCAGCAGCACGACACCGGCGTGGTGCTGATGCTGGCGTGGATGGACCGCACGGCCCTCACCGAGACGCTCGAGCGGGGTGAGACCGTGTTCTGGTCCCGTTCACGCCGGGAGCGTTGGCACAAGGGCGCGACCTCCGGAGACACCCAGCGGGTGGTCGAGGTCCGGGTCGACTGCGACGGGGACGCGCTGCTCGTCCTCGTCGACCAGCACGGCCGGGGGGCCTGCCACACCGGTGAGCGGTCGTGCTTCGGCCGCCCGGTCGGTACCCCGCAGGAGCCCGCCACCTCGCCGCCGGCCCCCCCGCGGTGGCCGGATCCCGCGCCGGACGGCACCTCGACCACGGCGGCCGCCGACGTGGCCGGACCACCTCCCGCACAAGGACCCGACTCGTGACCGTGCACCCGACCCGTGAGGAGTTCGTCGCGTCCGCGACCGACCACGGCGTCGTGCCGGTCTGGCGTGAGCTGCTCGCCGACCTCGAGACGCCGCTGTCGGTCCTCGCCAAGCTCGGGGCGGGCGACGACGGCGGTCGGTCGTTCCTGCTCGAGTCCGCCGAGCACGGCGAACGGTGGGGCCGCTACTCGTTCGTCGGCTTCGCGCCGTTCCTGACCCTGATCGGTCGCGACGGCGAGGTGACCTGGGAGGGCACCCCGCCGGCCGGCTGCGCCGACGCGACCGGCCCGCTCGACGCGCTCGCCCGCGCGACCGAGGCCTACCGCGCGCCACCGTTGCTCGACCTGCCGCTCCACGGGGGCGCGGTCGGGTTCGTGGGCTACGACGCGGTCCGCGAGGTCGAAGCGATCCCCGCCACCGGGCGCGACGACCTCGGGACGCCCGACGTGGTGATGATGTTCCCGCGCCACGTGGTGGCGCTCGACCACGCGCGTCAGGTGATGACGGTGGTCACCAACGTCACCGTGGACGACCTCGGCGGCGGCGACGTCGCCGACCTGGAGGCGCGCTACGACGCCGCGGTGGCCGCCACGGATGCGGTCGTGGATCGGCTCGCGACCGCGGTGCCGCCCCTGCCGCCCGTCGCACCGCCCACCCGGGTCGCCCCGCCACGGGCCCCGTCCAACCTCGAGGAGGGCGAGTACGAGCGGCTCGTGGACGTGGTCAAGGAGCACATCCGGGCCGGCGACACCTTCCAGACCGTCCTCTCGCAGCGGTTCAGCGTCCCGACACGCGCGTCCGCGTTCGATCTCTACCGGGTGCTACGGGTCATCAACCCCTCGCCGTACCTGTACCTGCTCGACCTCGGGGACGCGCAGATCGTGGGGTCCTCGCCCGAGGCGCTCGTGAAGGTCCAGGGCACCTACGTGGAGACGTGGCCGATCGCGGGCACCCGACCCCGCGGAGCGACGCCGCCCGAGGACCGCGAGCACGAACGCTCGCTGATGGCCGACGCCAAGGAACGTGCGGAGCACGTCATGCTGGTCGACCTCGCCCGCAACGATCTCGGTCGGGTGTGCGAGGTCGGGTCGGTGTCCGTCGACGACCTCATGCACGTGGAGCGCTACAGCCACGTCATGCACCTGGTCAGCTCCGTCAGCGGCCAGCTGCGCGACGGCCTCGGGCCCGTCGACGTGCTGCGCGCGGTGTTCCCGGCGGGCACGGTCTCCGGCGCGCCGAAGGTCCGGGCGATGGAGATCATCGACGACCTCGAGCCGACCCGCCGCGGTCCCTACGCCGGTGCGGTCGGGTACGTCGACTTCGCGGGCAACCTCGACACCTGCATCACGATCCGGACGGTCGTGCTCAAGGACGGCGTCGCCCACGTCCAGGCCGGTGCCGGGATCGTGGCCGACAGCCAGCCCCGCTCCGAGGAGGAGGAGACCCGGAACAAGGCCGGTGCGGTCCTCGCCGCGGTCCAGGCGGCCGAAGCCATCGGCGGCCCCCGTCCAGGTCCCGCCTCGCGGGAGGTAGGCGCGTGACCACCTACCTCGACGACCTGCTCGACGGCGCCCACCGTCGCGTCGCCGACGCTGCCGCCCGTGAGCCGCTCGGGGTGCTCCGCGAACGGGCCGAACACGTCCCACCGGGTCCGTCGCTCGCCGCGGCGCTCGGCGCCCCGGGGGTCCAGCTCATCGCCGAGGTCAAGCGCGCGTCCCCGTCGAAGGGGGACCTCGCGCCGGACCTCGACGCGGCGCGTCAGGCCCGTGCCTACGCCGACGGGGGTGCGGCCGCCATCTCGGTCCTGACCGAGCCGGAGCGCTTCAAGGGATCGCTCGCCGACCTGGCGGACGTGGCGGCCCTCGGGGTGCCGGCGCTGCGCAAGGACTTCCTGGTCGACCCCTACCAGGTGTGGGAGGCACGGGCGGTCGGCGCCAGCGCCGTGCTCCTGATCGTCGCCGCCCTCGACGACGACCGGCTCCGGACGCTGCTCGCCGCGGCCGACGCGGCCGACCTCGACGTCCTGACCGAGGTCCACGACGCCGACGAGGTGGCACGGGCGGCCCGTGCCGGCGCGCGCATCGTCGGGGTCAACGCCCGCGACCTGCGCACCTTCGAGCTCGACCGGGACGGCTTCGGGCGGCTCCGACCGCTGCTGCCCGACGGGGTGCTGGCCGTGAGCGAGTCCGGCGTGCGCGACGCCGACGACGTGCGACGTGCCGCCGCCGAAGGCGCCGACGCCGTCCTCGTCGGCGAGAGCCTGGTGCGAGCACCCGACCCGGAGCGGGCGGTCGCCGACCTGGTCGCAGCAGGCGCCGAGGAGGAGGCCCCGTGACGACGACGTCCGAGGGGACCGGGACGAGCGGCTACTTCGGCCGCTTCGGCGGTCAGTACGTGCCGGAGGCGCTGTCGGGCGCTCTCGCGCAGCTCGTCGACGCCTGGCGTGACGCGGAGGCCGATCCCGCCTTCGGCGCCGAGCTCGACCGGCTCCGGCGCCAGTACGGCGGACGACCGACGCCGCTGTACCCGGCGCACCGGTTGTCGGAGGCGGCCGGCCTCGAGGTGTGGCTCAAGCGTGAGGACCTCGCGCACACCGGCTCGCACAAGCTCAACAACGTGGTCGGCCAGGCGCTGCTGACCACCCGCATGGGCAAGCCGCGCATCATCGCGGAGACCGGCGCGGGCCAGCACGGGGTCGCGACGGCCACCGCGGCGGCGCTGTTCGGCCTCGAGTGCACGGTCTACATGGGGGCGGAGGACGTCCGTCGTCAGCGCCTCAACGTGGTGCGGATGCAGCTGCTCGGCACCGAGGTGGTCCCGGTCGAGTCGGGGACGCGCACGCTCAAGGACGCCATCAACGAAGCGATGCGCGACTGGGTCACCAACGTCGACCGGACCCACTACCTCATCGGCTCGGCGATGGGTCCGCACCCGTTCCCCACCATCGTGCGCGAGCTGCAGAAGGTCATCTCG
>CAYSTY010000311.1:0-1645 GCA_964433685.1 uncultured Actinomycetota bacterium
GGACACCGCGCTCGTCTACGAGCTGATCGGCTACCTCGCCTCGGCGCTGATCGTGGTCAGCCTCCTGATGAGCTCGATCCTGCGGTTGCGCCTGATCGGTCTGGCCGGAGCGATCGCGTTCACCGCGTACGGGTTGCTGATCGGTGCCTACCCGATCGCGATCGCCAACGGTTCGATCATCTTCATCCACATCTTCCACCTCACGCGGATGCTGCGCGACCGCGCCAACGAGGCCTACTTCGAGGCGCTCGCGGTCCCGGCCGATTCGCCGATCCTGCGCCGGTTCGTGGACTTCCACGCCGACGACGCGCGCCGCTACCAGCCCGACTTCACCGGCATCGAGGGCGACGAGCTCGCCCTGCTGATCCTGCGCGACGCGCTCCCGGTCGGCGCGGTGCTCGCGAAGGTGGACGGCGCCGACGCGCGTGTCACCCTCGACTACGTGGTCCCCGAACACCGTGACCTCAGGCCCGGCCGGTTCCTGTGGGTCGAATCGGACGCGTTCACCTCACGCGGGATCTGCCGCGTGGTGACGACCGGTCCGACCTCCGAGCACGCCCGCTACCTCGACAACGTCGGGTTCGAGGAGGCGGGCGACGGCACCTGGGTGCGCCAGGAGTAGCCGCCCGCCGACCGCGTCCTGCGTGTGGGTCAGCCCTCGTCGGGCTCGGTCGCCGGCACGTCGCCTGCGTCGGCACCGGCATCCGCAGCCCCGTCGGCGTCGGCACCGGCGTCAGCGTCGGCACCCGCGTCGTCGGCACCCGCGTCGCCGGCGTCCGCGTCGCCGGCGCCGTCAGCCGGCGGATCGATCTCCAGGGTGCCGGCCATCTGCAGCCGCTCCGAGTCGATGCGCAGCGACTCGATCATCGCCTCGACGTCGAGGTCGGCGTCCGCGGCGGTCTCGATGGCCAGCGAGATGGAGTTGCCGCCGGCGGTGGCGAAGATGCCGGTCGCGACGGCGCCACCCTCCGGTGCGCTCAGCTCGACCCGGTAGGCCTCGTCCGCGCCCTCCACCTCGACCTCGTCGGGTCCGGACGCGACCTCGGCCTGCCCGGCTTCGACCAGGTCGTCGACGCCGGCGAGCAGCTCGTCGAGGTCCTGGCCCTCGAACTCGACGCTCAGCGACACCGCACCGGCCTGGCCCGGGAACGCGGCGATGTAGCCGGAACCGGTGGGGGTCGGCTGGGCCTGGACCTGGTCGGGCTCGGGGATGTCGAGGTACACGCCGGGGACGAGCTCGCCGTCCTCGAGGTCCTCGAACGCGGGGGCCGCTTCGGGCTGCTCCTCGGGAGCTTCCGGCTCGACCTCGTCGACCGGTTCGTCGGTCACCTCGCCGTCGTCGGCGGGCTCCTCGACCTCGGTCTCGTCGACCTCCTCGGGGGTGTCCTCGTCGCCGCCGCAGGCCGCGAGGCCGAGGCTGAGCGCGGCGAGCACCGCGATGGAGGTCCGGGTCCGACGGTGGCGTCGCGTCGACGCGATCATGCGTGCCTCACGGGGTCTTCGGGGTCGGGTGCGGGTACCCGACGGGAGCGCGACGACGGTAACCGGGGCGTCTCCGGTCGCGGACGGGGTCCACGGTCGAACGGCCGCCCGAACGGTGTGGTCTGCACCGGCGCCGAACGGCGTCCGCCCACACGCTGCGCGG
>CAYSTY010000311.1:1745-3386 GCA_964433685.1 uncultured Actinomycetota bacterium
CCGAACGGTGTGGTCTGCACCGGCGCCGAACGGCGTCCGCCCACACGCTGCGCGGCCGGTCCGCGGGGTCACACGAGGGGGCGGCCGGTCCGCATCCGCCAGCGCAGGTCCCACAGGACGTAGTTGAACGGGAACTCGCGCAGCGCCCGCGGCAGGCGTTGGATGAGCGCGCCGAGGGTGCGGGTCATCCGGTCGAAGCGGCGCTGCTTGCGGGCGTTCCAGTGCAGCCGCATGGCGAGGCGGAACTCCGGCGGCAGGAACCCGGTGGTCACGAACCGGTTGAAGGGGGCGAACGGCCGGCCGAGCGCGGGGTGGATGAAGCGCAGCTCGGTGAGGTCGTGGAGGTAGTCGCGGACGGTGTCGTCGATGGCGATGCGCCGCAGGCCCTCGTCCCAGTAGCGCTGGAAGGCGTGGTGGTCGGCGGGCCACATCTCGTGGGGGACCTGGAGGGTGGTGGCGAGGGCCGACGACTCGGCGTAGAAGGCGGCGCGTAGCTGGTCGTCGAGGGGACCGATGAAGGCTTCGTAGGTGTCCTCGACCCCCTTGTAGAGGCACGCAGCGACCCACAGCTGCAGGTCCGGGTCGAAGGCGTTGTACTCGACCGGGCTGTCGTCGGTGTGGTGCACGTGGCGGTGGGCGCCGTTGACGGCCTGGCGGTAGCGGCGCTTCTCCTCGGCGGTGCCCTGCATGGCGACGGCGAGGTAGGCCAGGGTCGTGCGGGTGCGCTTGATGGGGTGGTCGAAGACGCGGCCGGACTCGACGCGGGACTCGACCACGCCGTAGCCGACGCCGGGCAGACCGAGCTGCATGATCACGTTGGCGGTCGCGCCGAGGAGGGCGGCGCCGAACATCGGCACGTCACCGGCGGCGAGCTGCTCGGTGATGGCGGCGGAGGCTTCCGCGGAAGCCGCGGTGGGACGGGGACCCGACTCGGCCGGCGGCGGGGTCGACGGGGTCGGTGGGGTCGTCGCGGTGGCGGCCATCGGGTTCCCTCCCGTGTCCGGCGCCGACGGCGGCGCCGGAGGTAATCTGCGAACGTGCGTTACCACAATAGACCACGAGGTGGCAGGTGAGCGAGCCCGGTCTGCGGGTGTACGCCGGCGTCGCGGGTGACGCGCGGCAGGCGGAGCGGCGCGCGCAGCTGGTCGACGCTGGGCTGACGCTGCTCGGCGCGGCGGTGGACCCGAGGTTGACGGTGCGGGGGGTGTGCACGGAGGCGGGGCTCGCACCGCGGTACTTCTACGAGAGCTTCGCGGACCGGGACGCGCTGGCCGTGGCGGTGTTCGACCAGGTCGTGTCGGACGTGGCCACCCGCGCGCTGGAGGCGGTGGCGGCCGTGCCGCCGGACACGCGGTCGAAGGCGACGGCGGGGTTGGCCAGCATCGTGCGGGCCGTCGCCGAGGATCCGCGCCGCGGTCGGCTGCTGTTCTCCCCGGCCCTCGACGCGCCGGTGCTGGTGGAGCGCCGGGTGGCGTCGACGCGGACCTTCGCGCAGCTGCTGCTCGGGCAGGTGGTCGAGCACTACGGCGTCGAGGCGGACCCGACGCTGGCGATCGCGACCGAGTTCCTCGTCGGCGGACTGGCGCAAGCGCTGTCGAGCTGGCTCGACGGCACGCTCGAGGTGAGCGAGGGGGAGCTGGT
>CAYSTY010000312.1:0-3365 GCA_964433685.1 uncultured Actinomycetota bacterium
CCGCCGACCTCCTGGTCGTAGAACAGCTCGAGGCAGATGCGCCGGACGTGACGGGCGTGCCGGCGACGTTCCTCCTCGAGCTCCTGCCAGCCACCGCGCCCGTAGCCCATGGCGCGGGCGAGCGTCTCGAGGGTGTGGGTGGCGGCCGGGAGCACGTCGACGTCCCGGTGGCGCAGCAGGTAGCGCCGGTTGCGCAGCTCCGACAGGAACCGGTAGCCGTCCCGCAGCCAGCTCGCGTCGCGGTGCTCGAGCAGGTCGGCGTCCTGCATGGCGTCGAGCACGCGCATCGTGGAGGTGCCACGCGCCGCGTTGTCGGTCGCCCCGTGCCGCAGCTGCAGCAGTTGGACGGTCCACTCCACGTCGGACAGCCCCCCGGGACCCAGCTTCAGGTGGCGTTCGGGCTCGACCCGCTTGGGGATCCGTTCCCGTTCGAGGCGGGCCTTCATGCGTCGGATGCGGGTCGCCTCGCGGTCGCCGAACTGCTCCGGGTAGGCCAGGGGCCGCGAGGCCGCGACGAAACGGTCCCCGAGGTCGCGGTCGCCGGCGACGTGCCGCGCCTTGAGCAGCGCCTGGTGTTCCCACGGCTCCGACCAGCGGTCCCAGTACGCCCGGTAGGACGCCAGCGAGCGCGACAGCGGACCGTTGCGGCCCTCCGGGCGCAGGTCCGCGTCGACCTCGAAGGCGGTGCCGTCGGGGGTGATCGCCGACAGCGACCGCATCACCTCGGCCGCGATGTCGAGCGCGAGCTTGGTGGCCTCGGACCCGTCGGCCCCGTCGGCCGCCTCGTGGACGAACAGCACGTCGAGGTCGGAGACGTAGTGCAGCTCGCGACCACCGAACTTGCCGACACCGACGATCGCCATGCGCACCGGCAGCTGGTCGGGTCCGTCCAACCCGAGGCTCCGGCAGCGACGGCCGAGCACGTCGGACAACGCCCCTTCGAGGCACGCCTCCCCGAGCGCGGTCAGCTCCTCGCCCACCCCGGACACCGACGTGGCGCCGGCGAGGTCGCGCACGACCAGCCGGAGCAGCTCGAACCGCTTGAAGCGGCGCAGGGCCGCCTCGGTGTCCTGCCAGGTCAGCCGGGCGAGCGCCATGCGCGTCAGCTCGTCCCGGGTGCGCGGGTGGCGACGGGCCTCGTCGTCGCGGAGCCACCCGACGCCGCCGGGCTGGCCGATCAGCAGCTCCCCGGCGACCTTGGAGGTGCCGAGGATCCGACCGAGCAGCTCGGCGGATGGGGGGTGGTCGCGCAGGTGGCTCAGCAGCTCCGCGCGCTGGGCCTGGGCGTCCACCAGGTCGCGGAACGAGGCCAGGCCACCGTCCGGGTCCGGGGTGTCCTGGAGCGAGGCGAGCACGGCCGGCAGCACGGCCCGGACCGTGCGCGCCCGCCGGGACACCCCCGCGGTCAGGTGGCGGACGTGCCGCATCGCCGCGGTGCCGTCGTCGAAGCCGAGGGCGGTCAGGCGGTCGCTGGCGGCCTCGTCCCCCATCAGGCGGACCTCGGTCGGCAGCGAGACCCCGGCCGCGTCCGCCGGCACGGCCGCGTACGTCTCGAGCAGGGGCCGGAAGAACAGCTTGGCGTGGAGGCTGCGCACCCGCGACTGGGTCCGGGTCAGGTCCCGGGCGAACGCGGTGCGGGCGGGCTCGCCCTCGAGCGGCCGGTACCCCATCGCGCGCGCGAGCCACTCCTGCCGGTCCGGGTCGTCGGGGATGGTGTGGGTGCGCCGCTCGTGGGCGAGCTGCAGGCGGTGCTCGACGGTGCGCAGCAGCCGGTAGGCGTCGGCGAAGGCGGCCGCGTCCTCGTCGGCGACGTAGCCGCCGCGGGCGAGCGCGGCGAGCGCCGGCAGGGTGCCGGTGGCGCGCAGCGACCGGTCCACGCGCCCGTGGACGATCTGCAGCAGCTGGACGGCGAACTCGACGTCGCGGATGCCCCCGGGGCCGAGCTTGATCTGGCGTTCACCGTGTCGCTGTACCTCGGGCTTGGCCTCGATCCGTGCCTTCATGCCGCGGACCTCGGCCACGACCTCGGGATCGAGCTGCTCGGGCCACACGTACGGTTCCGCGGCCGCGAGCAGGTCGGCCCCGAGGCGGCGGTCGCCGGCGACGGGACGCGCCTTGAGCAGCGCCTGGAACTCCCAGGTCTTGGCCCACCGCTCCCAGTAGGCCTCGAAGGACACGATGCGACGCGACAGCGGTCCGCGCCGCCCCTCCGGACGCAGCGTCGGGTCGACCTCGTAGGCGCGGCCCATCGTCGTCGAGGCGTTCAGCAGTTCGAGCATGCGCGAGAGCACCGCGCGCGCCTCGGCGGCCGCCGGTTCGTCGCCGCCGGCCTCGGTCGGCTCGTGCACGAACACCACGTCCACGTCCGAGACGTAGTTCAGCTCGCGTCCCCCGAGCTTGCCCATCCCGATCACGCCGATCCGGGCGGCCGGGTCCCCGCCGTCGACGTGCTGGGCGTGGAGCGCCGCCAGCGTGCCACTGAGCACCGCCTCGGCGAGGTTGGCCAGCTCCCCGGCCACGGCCTCGAGGTCGTCGACCCCGGTCAGGTCCCGTCCCGCGATGTCGGCGGTCGCAGCGCGGCGGATGGCCGCGACGGCGGCCGCCTCCTCGTCGGGGGTCCCGGCGGCGAGCACCGCCCGCTCGACCTCGGCGGCCGTGCGGTCGACGTCGACGCCGTCGAGCGTGCGCAGGGCCCGGACCGCGTCGGCGTGCCGCGCCATCAGGTCACCGAGGGGCCGCGAGGTCCCACCGACCGCGACGACGCGCGCCAACCAGTCCTCGTCGGCGCGGACCTCGGTGAACAGGTCGGGGGCGTGACCGGCCAGCTCGCAGATGCACAGCAGCGCGTCCTGCGGGTCGGTCGCCCCCGAGACCACCGTCAGCAGGCGCTCGTCGACGCCGCCCTCGTCCGCGAGGCCGGCCTCCTCGAGCCACGGCAGCGCCTGCCCGGGATCGAGCCCGGCCTTGACGAGGCGGGCACGCAGCGAGACGGAACGGGCCACGTCCGCGCCTACAGCAACGGCAGGTAGCGCTCGAGCTCGAACTGGGTCACGTGCGCGGTGTACTCGTCCCACTCGCGCCGCTTGTTGGCCAGGAAGTAGGAGAACAGGTGCTCGCCGAGGGTGTCGGCAACGAGCTCCGAGCCCTCCATGACCTGCAACGCCTCGCCGAGGGAGGCGGGCAGCCGTTCGATGCTGTTGGCGGCCCGCTCGGCCGGGGTCAGCTCGAAGGTGTTGTCCTCGTACTCGTCCGGGAGCTCGTAGCCCTCCTCGATGCCCTTGAGGCCGGCGGCGAGGATCAGCGCGAAGGCGAGGTAGGGGTTGCAGGCCGGGTCGGGCGAGCGGTACTCGATGCGAGCCGACGCG
>CAYSTY010000313.1:0-3363 GCA_964433685.1 uncultured Actinomycetota bacterium
CCTTCTTCACCGGTTCACGGCCGATCGCGCGCATCTACCTCCAGCTCGCGCTCGCCCGGGGGTTGACCGACCGCCGGGTCGCCGATCGCGTCAACCGCTCCCACCGTCGACGGGTGGAACGGTTCGCCGACGCGTGGCAACGCCACGACCCGGGGATCGACGGCACGGAGGCCGAGGTGCGCGCCGAGCTGCTCGTCGGCGGTCTGATGGGGCTCGGGCTCAACGCGCTCGTCGATCCCCGCTTCGACATGCGTGCCCACGCCGTCCGCCTGTTGCCCACGCCGCACCCGTCGGCCACCGCCTGACGGTGGCGTGCACCGTCGAGCCCGCCGCCGCGTGGGCTAGCCTGCCGCGCGTGGACGACCCCAGCCATCGACCTGCCCCGACCCAGCAGCGCCGCCGGTGAGCGGTCCGCTCGGGCTCGCGCTCGTCGCCCTCCTGATCGTCGGCAACGGCCTGTTCGTCGCGGCCGAGTTCGCCCTCGTCTCCCTGCGCCGCCACCAGGTGGAGGAGCTCGCGGGTGGTGGGGACCGGCGAGCACGCATCGTGCTCCGCGAGCTCGGGCAGCTGTCGTACATGCTGTCCTCCGCGCAGTTCGGGATCACCGCGACCTCGCTGCTGCTCGGGTTCGTCGCCGAGCAGGCGCTCGGCGAGACCGTCATCCAGCCCCTCCTCGACGTCCTGGGGCTGCCGGAGGGGGCGCGCCTCGGGGTCGCGGTCGCGCTCGCGTTCCTGCTGTCCACCGTCACGCAGATGGTCGTCGGGGAGCTGTTCCCCAAGAACCTGGCCATCGCCCGCCCGCTCGGCGTCGCGCTCTGGGTGACGCCGTTCACCCGCGCCTTCGGCCTCGCGTTCAAGCCCGTCATCTGGCTGTTCGACGGCGCGGCCGAGTGGCTGACCCGCCACCTGTTCCGCGTCGAGGTCACCACCGAGCTCGAGTCGGGGCACTCGCTGGACGAGCTCGCACGCATCATCGCCGCGTCCGGTCAGGAGGGCGCGCTGACGGAGGAGCAGACCACGCTCCTGCGCCGCGCGGTGGCGCTCGGCGACTCCCGCGCCGGCGAGGTGATGGTCCCGCGTCCCGACGTGGTGTGGCTGCGCGAGACCGACACCCTCGCGCAGCTGCGCGCCGCCGCCCGGGAGACCGGTCACAGCCGCTTCCCGGTCCGCGGCGACAGCGAGGACGAGGTGCGAGGCACCGTGCACGTCAAGGACCTGCTGCTCGTCGCGAACGACGCGCACGCGACGACCCCGGTGACCGAGGTCCTGCAGCCACCGCTGGTGGTCCCCGAGAGCCAGCCCCTGCGGCTCCTGCTCGGGGCGCTGCGCCGCGAACAGCGCACCTTCGCCGTGGTCGTCGACGAGTTCGGGGGTACGGCGGGCATCGTGACCGTCGAGGACGTGCTCGAGGTCCTCGTCGGCGACATCACCGACGAGTTCGACGCCGAGGAGGCGTCCATCCGCCGGCTCGGGGCAGGCCGCCACATCGTGCGTGGTTCGCTGCGGACCGAGCTGCTCGAGGAGCTGCTCGGCGTGGACGTCCCGGACGGGGCGTACGAGACCGTCGCCGGCTTCGTGCTCGACCGGCTCGGTCACATCCCGGCACGGGGCGAGGCGGTGGTCACCGACGACTTCGAGCTCGAGGTCGCCGGGGTCGAGGGCGTGCGGATCACCGAGCTGGTGGTCACCGACCGTCGGCTCGGTACCCCCGGCGAGGCGGCCGCGGGGGAGGCCGGACCGTGATCGGGGACGGGCTCGTGCTCGCGGTGGACGTCGACGTGGCGTCCGGCGGCTTCAGCTGGCCGGCCATCCTCGTCGCCGTCGTGCTGCTGGTCCTCAACGGCGGGTTCGTGGCGGCCGAGATCGCCCTGCTCGCCGCGCGCCGGACCCGGGTCGAGGAGGCGGCCGAGGGCGGCGACCCACGCGCCGTCCGAGCGCTGGCCAGCCTGACCGAGCTGTCGGTGACCTTCTCCGGCGCCCAGCTCGGCATCACGATGTGCTCGCTCGGTCTCGGGGCGGTGGCCGAACCGGCGGTCGCGTCGCTCTTCGCGGGCTGGCTCGGCGCCACGGGGCTGCCCCCGGGGACGGTCACGGTCCTGGCGGTGGTGCTCGCCCTGACGCTCGTGGTCTTCCTCCACATGGTCGTCGGCGAGATGGCCCCGAAGAACCTCGCGCTCGCGCGCGCCGAGTCGGTCGCGTTCGCGCTCGCGCGACCGTTCGGGTGGTTCGTCGCGCTGCTGCGCCCGCTGATCGTCGTGCTCAACGGCCTCGCCAACCTCCTGGTCCGGGCGGTCCGGGTCGAACCGGTGGACGAGCACAAGCTGGTCCACACCGCCGAGGAGCTGCGGTTCGTGGTCAGCGAATCCGGCTCGCAAGGCACCATCGAGGCGCACGACGCCCGGGTGCTCACCGCGGCGCTGCGGCTGGCCGAGATCGACGCGGAGTCGGCGATGACCCCGCGCGTGGACCTGGTCGCCATCGCCGACGACGCCCGGGTGTCGGAGCTGCTCGACATCGCCGCCGAGACCGGTCTGACCCGTCTGCCGGTCTTCCACGAGGACGTCGACCACGTCGTCGGCATCGTCCACGTCAAGGACGTCCTCGTGGGCGAGGTCGGCGACCCGCAGGCCACGGCCGTCGCCGACCTGATGCGTCCGATCGCCGCGGTCCCCGAGTCACGCGACCTCGAATCGTTGCTGCGCGAGATGCTCGAGAGCCGCTCCCACGCGGCCCTCGTCGTCGACGAGTACGGCGGCACCGCCGGCCTGGTGACCCTCGAGGACGTGCTCGAGGAGCTCATCGGCGAGATCGAGGACGAGTTCGACGAAGCGCGCGACGGGGTGCACCGGACCGAGAGCGTGTGGGTCGTCCCCGGCACGACGCGGCGCGACGAGCTCGAGCGCAGCACGGGGCTGTCGCTCCCCGACAGCGAGTCCGAGACCGTCTCCGGTTGGGTCACCGAACGGGTCGGTCGCCTGCTCGAGGCGGGGGACCGGTGGACCACCGACGACGGATGGGTGCTGACGGTGCTCTCCCTCGAGGGCCGTCGAGCCGACCGCATCGAGGTGCGGGCACCGGAGGCGGTGCCCGCGGTGGGCCACGAACCTGCCGCCGAGGCGCCGCCGACGGGGGCCTAGCCGACCTCGGCGGACGTCTGCGGGCTGAAGCCGTCGCACACCCAGGCGGCGTCGACGAGCGCGCGCTGGTCGGGGTGCCAGCAGTAGGCCAGGTCGTGCCCGGGGTTGAGGTAGTGCCGGCAGCTGCCGCACGCGCGGCCCGGGTCGTGGCTGCGGGTCAACGCCGTGCGGCCGAGCCGCTGCTGCGCCGCGACCGCGCGGTCGACGTCCTCCTCGACCGGATCCG
>CAYSTY010000314.1:0-3346 GCA_964433685.1 uncultured Actinomycetota bacterium
TGAGGTAGCCGATGGGGCTCATCACGCTCACGCTCGCGCTGCCCCTCCTCGGGGCCCTCGCGATCGCGCTGCTCGATCCCGACGACCGCACCACCCGGACGATCGGTCTGCTCAGCTCGGGTGCGGCCTTCCTCGCCTCGCTGGTGCTCCTGGCGCGGTTCGACGTCGCCGACGCGGGTCTGCAGCTGACCGAGCGCATGACCTGGATCCCGACCGTCGGGGCGAGCTTCTCGCTCGCCGTGGACGGGATCAGCCTCGTGCTGATCGTGCTGACCACCTTCCTCGTGCCGCTGATCCTGCTCGCCTCGGCGGACTCGATCACCGACCGGCTCAAGGGGTACGTCGGCGCGTTCCTCGTGCTCGAGACCGCCGTGCTCGGCGTGTTCGCCGCGACCGACCTGCTGCTGTTCGTGGTGTTCTTCGAGTTCACCCTGGTCCCGATGTACCTGATCATCGGCATCTGGGGCGGCGCGAACCGGCGCTACGCCGCGGTCAAGTTCTTCATCTACACCACCCTCGGCGGGCTGCTGATGCTGGTGGCCGTGCTCTACCTGTACGGCCAGAGCGGCACGTTCGACTACGAGTCCATCCGCCAGCTGCAGCTGGGCGCCACCGAGCAACGCTGGCTGTTCGCCGCGTTCCTGCTCGCCTTCGCCATCAAGGTCCCCATCTGGCCGGTGCACACCTGGCTGCCCGACGCGCACACCGAGGCACCGACCGGCGGGTCGGTGTTCCTGGCCGCGGTGCTGCTCAAGATGGGCACCTTCGGGCTGCTGCGCTACAGCCTGCCGCTGTTCCCCGACGCCACCGCCGAGTTCGCCCCCTGGCTGCTCGGGCTGTCGGTGGTGGGGATCCTCTACGGCGCGGTCGTGGCCCTCATGCAGTCCGACATCAAGAAGCTGATCGCCTACTCGTCGGTGAGCCACATGGGCTTCGTGGTGCTCGGCACCTTCGCGCTCAACGCCACGGCGACCTCGGCGTCGGTCGTGCAGATGATCAACCACGGGCTGTCGACCGGTGCGCTGTTCCTGCTCATCGGCTTCCTCTACGAGCGCCGGCACACGCGCCAGATCGCCGCCTTCGGTGGGCTGGCCAAGCAGGTGCCCGTCATGGCCGGTTTCTGGCTGCTGGTGTCGATGTCGTCGCTGGCGTTGCCCGGCCTCAACGGCTTCGTCGGCGAGTTCCCCATCCTCCTCGGCACCTTCCAGACCGCCCGCTGGGCCGCCGTGCTGGCCGCGTTCGGGGTCGTCCTGGCCGCCCTGTACCTGCTGTGGGCCTACCAGCGGATGTTCCACGGTCCGCTCGAGGGTGCCGACAACCAGAACACCTCCGACCTCAAGGCCCGCGAGATCGGCGTGCTCGCGCCGCTCGTGGTCCTGATCGTCGCGATCGGTCTGTACCCCAAGCCCCTGTTCGACCTCGTGCAGCCGTCGGTGGACCGGGTGCTGGCTGAGGCCGGCGCCACGGCGATGGAACCGGCCGGTGCGAGCGTGGAGGTCCAGCCGTGATCCTCGCCCAAGCCTCCGACGCCGCCGTGGTGATCCCCGAGGTGGCCTGGTCGGCGTTCGCGCCCGAGCTGGTCCCGACGGTGGCCGCGCTGCTGCTGCTCCTGGTCGCCGTCGCCGGTCGGCGCCGGCAGCTGCTGGTGGGGCTGCCGACGCTGGTGCTCGGTGTCGCCCTCGGCGCGGCCCTCATCGCCCGCGACCTCGTCGTGCCCGGCGCCGTCAGCATCGGCTTCGCCTTCAGCGTGCCCGCGGTCATCGCCGTGGTGCCGCGCAAGCCCACCCTGATCGGTTCGTGGGTCGCCGCCGCCTCGCTCCTCGGTGCGCTGGTGCTGACCCTGTGGCAGTTCGCCGGTCTGATGAGCCCCGGCGCGGTCACCATGAGCGTCCAGTCGGCGCTGCAGGGGTCGCTCGCCAACGACGGCATCGCGTTCTTCACCCGCCTGACGGTGTACCTGTCGGCGCTGCTGGTGATCCCCCTCGGGCAGGGCTACCTGAGCGACCGCGCCATCAACCGCGCCGAGGTCGCGCCGCTGATCCTGCTGTCGACGGTCGGCATGGCCGCGCTCGGGACCGCCAACGACCTGATCACGCTGTTCGTGGCGCTCGAGGTCCTGTCGTTCGCGCTCTACATCCTGTGCGGCCTCGCGCGCCGGGACCGGCGCTCGCAGGAAGCCTCGCTCAAGTACTTCATCCTCGGCTCGGTCGCCTCCGCCATCCTGCTGTACGGCATGGCGCTGATCTACACCGCCACCGGCTCGGTCGAGCTGTCGACCATCGGCCGGTCGCTGGGCCTGGTGACCACGACGCCGGTCCTGGCCGCGATCGGCCTGGTCATGGTGACCGTCGGCGTCGGGTTCAAGGTCGCGCTCGCGCCGTTCCACCTGTGGACGCCGGACGTCTACCAGGGCGCCCCGACGAACGTGACCGCGTTCATGGCAGCTGCCACCAAGGCCGCCGGCTTCGCCGCGATGCTGCGGCTGTACCTGGTCGCCTTCCCCGCGCTCGAGCAGCTGTGGGTGCCGGCCCTGTCGGTCCTGGCGGCCATCACGATGCTCTACGGCGCGTGGGTCGCGATCGTCCAGCACGACGTCAAGCGGATGCTGGCCTACTCGGCGGTCACCCACGCGGGGTACACCACCATCGGAGTCGTCGCGGTCTCCGACGCCGGTCTGTCGGCGACGCTGTGGTACCTGCTGACCTACGCGGTCGCGACCATCGGTGCCTTCGGGTGCGTCGTCGCCCTCGAACGTCGCCGCCGCGGTGAGGTGACCCTCGCCGACCTGCGCGGTCTCGGCCGCTCGTCGCCAGCCCTGGCCGGCATCTTCGGGATCTGCCTGCTGTCGCTCGCGGGTGTGCCCGCCACCGCCGGGTTCGTCGGCAAGGTGGCCATCTTCGAGGCCGGTGTCAGCGCCGGGCTGACCTGGCTCGTGGTCATCGGCGTGGTCAGCTCCGTGATCGCCGCGTTCTTCTACCTGCGGATCGCCGGCACGATGTTCCTCGAGGAGACGCCGATGGACCAGGCGTTGCCGATCGTCAGCCCCGGTGTCTCCACCGGCATCTCGGCCGCCGCGTTCCTGGTGATCTTCCTCGGTGTCCAGCCCCAGGCGCTGCTGCAGCTGGCCGACAACGCTGCGGCCCTGGTGCGCTGAGGTGGGCGACGGGACCTCCGAACCCCGCGCGGCCCGGCTGGCCATCCCCGAGCCGATCCTCGGGCAGCTCGAGTCGTACGGGTTGGAGGTCGCCGGGACCCTCGACCGTGTCGAGGCGGCGCTCCACGCGCAGGTGCGTTCCAGCCACGCGTTCGTGGACCAGGCGGCGCGCTACCTGATCACCGCCGGCGG
>CAYSTY010000315.1:0-3339 GCA_964433685.1 uncultured Actinomycetota bacterium
CGGCACGCCGGCCATCCAGCCCACGAGCGAGACGGACCGCACGGGCCGCGAGCCGATCCATCGCCCGCAGCGTCGTGGCCAGATCGGTCAGCTCCGCCTCGTCGGGGAGCTGGCTGCTGCGTTCGTCGTCGGCCAGGATGGTCGCGACCGCGCCCGCCACATCAGCCACCGCGCCGGGCCCGGCCTCACCGGTGTCGTAGGCGCGGGGTTCCTCGCGAGCGATGGTGGGCAGCGTGGGGCGGCTGGTGTGCCGGTGGCCCTGGCTGCGCATCACGTCCCCATCAGGTGGCTGGTCCGTACGGGCTAGTCTATCCGAACCCATGTTCGGAAGCCAGCACCTCGCTCCATCACCTGTGGATACGCACACGCCGACCACAGGGACGCACGGAGCCCGGGCGGACCCGGCCGGCCACGACGGGGTCGCGCCTCGGTACGGTCCCGCGGCCCACCGACCGTCCGACCCCCGAGGCCCGCCCTGGATCGGCTCCGCGTCGTCGAGGACAACCTCGCGCCGCTCGTGGCGGTGGCGGCGGTCGTCGGCGTGCTCGCCCCCGCCGCGGGCGTGGCGCTCAGCGGGTGGGTGACCCCGCTGCTCGCGCTGCTGATGCTGTGCGTCAGCCTCACCTTCGACCTGGCCACCCTCCGGCGGGTCATGGCCCGACCGGGGGCCCAGGCGCTGGCCACCGTGCTGGTGTACGGCCCGATGAGCCTGGTCGGCTTCGGGCTCGGCCACCTCGCCTTCGGGGCCGGACCCTTCGGGCTCGGGTTCGCGTTGGTCGGCGCGTTGCCCACCGACGTGTCCTCACCGCTCCTGGTCCTGATCGGTCGGGGGAACGTCGCGCTGGCGACGGTCTTCAACGCCGTCAACACGGCGCTCGCGCCGCTGCTCGTGCCGGCGCTGTTCCTGCTCTACACCGGGGTCGAGCTCGACGCACCGGTGCTGCCGTTGGTCGCCGAACTGGCGGTCACGGTGCTGGTCCCGACGGTCGTGGGTGTCACGATCCGCACGTGGCGACCGGAGCGTGTCGCCCGGACCGAGCCAGCGCCGTCCGCCACCGCGTCGCTCGCGTACCTGGTCCTGGTGGTGGCGGTCGTCGGGCCGAACGCCGAGCTGATCCGCGCGCGGCCGGGCACCGTCCTGTTCATCGCGCTGGTCGCTCTGGCGCTCAACGCGACCGGTTACCTGCTCGCGACCCTGACCCGCCCCGTCCTGCCCGAGCGCGGCGACCGAACCGCCATGCTGTTCACGGTGTCCAAGAAGGAGTTCAGCATCGCCGCGGTCGTGGTGTTCTCATCGGGCCTGCCTCCCGAGGTCGCCCTGCCCGCCGTCGTCTACGCGGTGGTCCAGATGCTCACCTCACCGCTCGTCGCACGCCGGCTGGCGCGCGTCAGCGCCGCGTGACCTGACGGCGTTTGTCGACGTACATCGCCTGATCGGCGACGCCGACCAGGTGATCGAACGACCCGACGGTGCCGACCGCGATGCCGACAGCGGCGGTCACCGTGACCTCGACACCACCGCCGAGGACGATCGGTTCGGCGATCGCGCCGGCCAGACGGCTGGCGATCTCCTGCGCGAGGTGCGGTTCGGCGATCGCCGGGAGCGCGAGCACGAACTCGTCCCCGCCGACGCGAGCGGCCACATCGACGTCACGCAGCTCCGCGAGCAGGCGACGACCGACCTCCGCCAGGACGAGGTCCCCCGCGTCGTGCCCGTAGGTGTCGTTCAACGGTTTGAAACCGTTGAGGTCGAGGAACACCGCGGCGATGGGTTCGTCCCGGCCGAGCTCGGCGACCGCCGCCCCGAGCCCCGTACGGTTCGCGAGCCCGGTCAGCGCATCGGTGCGGACCTCCAGGTTGCGCAGCACCCGTCGTCGTGCCGACTCGATGAGGGCACCCGCCAGAGCACCCAGGCCGTCCAGACGAGGTTGGTCCTCCGGATCCGGCAGGTCGAGGTTGACGGCATCCGACAGCACCAGCCAGGAACCGTCGGACAGGCGGGTACCGATCTCGTGCGGGATCGCCGGTGGTGCGGCACGCACCTGCGCCTGGCGATAGTGCAGGAGGGCCGCCACGGCGTCCGCGACGGTGTCGGCGACCTCCGACTCGGTGAGCGTGTCGGCGTCCGCGGCCAGCGCCACGAGGCGCAGCACCTGTTGGTGCTCCTGCTCGAGCTCGTCACGGCGGCGGAGGAGCCGCGGCAGCGGCCACAGGGCGACGACCGCGAGCACGATGGCGCCGACGTGCACCTCGCTGATCAGGACGCCCGCGAGCGTCCCGCCGGCGGACTGGATGAAGGTCGGGCCGGTGACGTACCGGACGTCGCCGATCGGTGTCCGCAGGCTCCCACGGCCGACCCAGCTCACCACCGGGATCAGGAGCAGACCGCTGACGAGCCCGTAGGTCAGACCCGCCACCGCACCGATCACCAGCGGTGTCGCCGGGTGCCCGGCGGGGAGCGACTGGGACACGATCGCCGTGGTGGCCCAGGTCGCGCAGGCGGACGCCGCGTTGACCGTGGCGGTGACGTTCATCTTGGCGCGACGTTGCCAGTCGGTGCGGGTGGTCCGCAGCCGCTCACCGTTCCCGAGCAGGTCGACGAGCTGTGAGGCGACACCGACGCCGACGGCCGCGAGGAAGGGGTCGGCCCCCACGACCACGGCGAGGGCGACCAGACCGTCGCCGAGGTGGTGGATGAAGACCACCCCGTCGCCACGTACGCGGCGGAAGCGGACCGTGTGCAGCACGGCGAGGAGCGCGAGGAACCCCGCGGCGACCGCCCACCGTCGCGGTCCCACACCGAGCATCAGCGCCGCGGCGACGAGCACGCTGAGCTGGACCGTCACGAGCACCGGCGACAGACGCCGTACGCCCCTGAGACGGTCCTCCGCGGTCGGCCCCCGTCGGTCGCTCACGATGTTCCATCCGCTGGCTGGTCCCTCCGTACCCATCGGCTCGAACCGCCCGCTCATCCACCGCGAGGGGGTGTCGAGCGGCGCCGTGCGCACCTGCAGCACACCGCATCCGGCGCCCACACGCGGCGTGACCTTCGGCCCCCGAGCAAGGCACGCAGCGTTGCTCACCGGGGCGGCAGCCGGACGGCGGGGACGGGCGCGCCGAGTTCCGTCGCGTGCTGGACCGCCCTAGCGTGCTCCCGACGACCGGAGGGACACGTGCCGCAGCTCGACCTCAACAGCGACCTCGGGGAGTCGTTCGGCCGGTGGGAGCTGGGTGACGACGCGGCCATGCTCGAGCACGTCACCAGCGCCAACGTGGCGTGCGGCTCCCACGCGGGGGACCCCTCGACGCTGCGGCGCTGCTGCGAGTGGGCCGCGGCGC
>CAYSTY010000316.1:0-3338 GCA_964433685.1 uncultured Actinomycetota bacterium
GCGAGCACCACGACGTGGTGGATCCCATCGAAGGGGTCGTCCCGGGGTCGCTCACGCGCACGCTGGCCTGGGTCGTCGCCCTCAACGGCGCCCTGCTCGTGGACGACCTCGCGATCGGGATGCCCCTCACCGGCGCCGGCCTCGGCGACGAGCTCACCCGTGCGCTGCTGGTCGGCTGGGGCGCCGACCCCGCCGCCGTCGACGCCGCCCGCACCCTGGCCCAGGAGGTCTGCACGTGATCACCCTGCTCACCACCACGCTGGTCGCCCTCGCCGCCGGGGCGGCGCTGTGGAACCTCGCCGAGTACCTCCTGCACCGCTTCGCCATGCACCACCTGCACGGCAAGGGGATCATGAGCCGCGAGCACCTCGAGCACCACGTCCACTCGTCGTGGCACTTCGACGTGACCCACCTGATGAGCTGGGCGGGCATGCTCACCGTCGGCGCCGCCCTGTGGTTCCCGCTGGGCTGGCTGGTCGCCGACGTGCGCATCGGCATCACCCTCGCCGTGGGGTGGGCGCTCGGGTACTTCTTCTACGAGTACCAGCACGCCACCGCGCACCTGCGCGCACCCTCGGGCGCCTACGGCACCTGGTTGCGCCGCCACCACTTCCACCACCACTTCGGCCACCCGATGGCCAACCACGGCGTCACCAGCCCCGTCTGGGACAAGGTCTTCGGCACCTACGAGTCGCCCGACCGGGTGCGCGTGCCCCGTCGGTTGGCGCTGCCCTGGCTGGTGGACGAGCGCGGCGAGCTGCGGCCCGAGTTCGCCGATGACTACGTGCTCGTGGGCTCGCGCGACGGCGCCGAGCGCCTCGCCGAGCTCGACCGCATCCGCGCCTTCGCCTCCCAGGCCCCCGAGGACTGACGGACCGCCGGCTCAGCCGAGGGGGGAGTGGCCGGGGGCGACCACCTCGTCGGGCCGCGGCGGCGGTGGGGGCGTGCCCTCGCCGAACGGGCGCCCACCCAGCGCTTCGCGTCCGTGGGGATCGAGCCAGTTCGCCAGGTCGGGCCCCAGCGGGACGATGCCCGAGGGGTTCACGTCGGTGTGGACCTCGTAGTAGTGGGCCTTGATGTGGGCGAAGTCCACCGTGTCGCCGAACCCGGGGGTCTGGAACAGGTCCCGGGCGTAGGCCCACAGCACCGGCATCTCGGTGAGCTTGCTGCGGTTGCACTTGAAGTGGCCGTGGTAGACGGGGTCGAAGCGGACCAGGGTGGTGAACAGCCGGACGTCGGCCTCCGTGATGGTGTCCCCCACGAGGTAGCGCTGGTCGGTGAGCCGCTCCTCGAGCCAGTCGAGCCGATCGAACAGCTGGTGGTAGGCCCGTTCGTAGCTGTCCTGCTTGCCGGCGAACCCGCAGCGGTAGACGCCGTTGTTGACGTCCTCGTAGACCAGCTGCATGACCTCGTCGAGCTCGTCACGGTGCGCCTGCGGGTACAGGTCGGGCGCACCCTCGCGGTGGTGATCGGTCCACTGGGTCGACAGGTCCAAGGTCAACGTCGGGTAGTCGTTGGTGACCACCTGCCCGGTCGGCACGTCCACGATGGCGGGGACGGTGATCCCCTTCGGGTAGCCGGGGAAGGCGGCCTGGTAGGCGTCCTTGAGACGGGGGATGCCGAGGACCGGGTCGACCTGCCCCGGGTCGAGGTCGAAGGTCCACGAGTCGGCGTCGTGGGTCGGACCAGCCACCGCCATGGAGATCGCGTCCTCGAGCCCGAGCAGCCGCCGGACGATGATCGCCCGGTTGGCCCACGGGCAGGCCCGGGCGACCGCCAGCCGGTACCGCCCGGCCTCGACCGGCCAGTCGGCTCGCGGGTCGTCGACGTCCGGCTCGGGCGCACCCGCGACGATGCGACGTGGGATGTACTCGGTGTCGCGTTCGAAGCTGTCCTCGACGTACGAACCCTGGCTCACGGTGGTCTCCTGTCGGGGTGGCGGACGGTAGCGTCGGACCTCTCCCCGTCCCCTTCCCGTACGGACCAGACCGTGCCTGCGTCCTCCCGCTCGACCCCGGCCATCGGCCACCGCGTGCCCGGCCTGCTCAACCTGCGCGACCTCGGTGGGACCCCCACGCGGGACGGTCGCGAGCTCGCTCCTGGACGGCTGCTACGTGCCGCCGAACCGGTGGGCCTGTCACCCGAGGAGCTCGACCGGCTCCGCCAGCTCGGGGTGCGTTCGCGGCTCGATCTGCGCGGCGACCCGGGCCGGCGGGCGTGTGCCGAGCTCGACGCGGCCGGGCTCGAGGTGCACCACCACCCGTTCCGGGACCTGCTCGCCGCCGAGGACCTACCCACGATCGAGACGCCCGAGCAGCTCGGCGCGCAGTACCTCCGGGCGGCCCGGTCGAGTCTGACCACGCTGGTCGGCGCGTTGGAGGCCATCGCCGACGAGGCCGCCCTCGGCGTGCTCGTGCACTGCGCCTGGGGCAAGGACCGCGCCGGGATCGTCATCGCGTCCACCCTCGAGCTGCTCGACGTCGATCGTGAGCTGACCGTCGCGGACTACGCCCGCACGGGATCGGCGGTCGACGCCCTGATGGATCGCGTGCTCGCCCGCTTGCCGGCGGCCGTGGCGGCGTCCGCGGACCGCGACCGCCTGGTGCTCCAGGCGCCGGCAACGACCATGGCCAGCTTCCTGGCCGGCGCCGACCGTGCGCACGGCGGGATCGCGGGCCTCGTGCGTGACGGTGGCGGCGACCCCGATCAGCTGCGGGGCCAGCTGCGGGACCGTCTGCTGGCCTGACCGTGGGACCGGCCGCATCCGCGACGGGGCCACCGCGGCGTCCGGGGGGCGGGCCGGACGGCGCCGGCCATCGGTCGGTACCCGTGGTGTCGTCGCGCCCCGACACTCGGAGCACCCCGAGCACAGGATGCGTCCGATGGCGAAGAACCACGGTGCACAGATCAAGGACGACGAGCAGTACGAGGCCCTGCGCGACCAGGGCGCGTCCAAGGAGAAGGCCGCCCGCATCGCCAACAGCGACCGCAGCAGCACCGGCAAGAAGGGCGGCGAGGCCGGCTCGTACGAGGACTGGACCGTCGACGACCTGCGTGACCGGGCCAAGGAACTCGACATCGAGGGCCGCTCGGACATGACCAAGGACGAGCTGATCGACGCGCTGCGCAACCACTGACCGCGGACGTCTCAGGCGTCCGACCCGGGCGCGGCAGCCACGAGGTCACCCGCCACCGTGGCGGTCCCGCCGACCGCCGCACCGACCCTCGCTCCGACCGCCGACAACGTCGTGGCGAGGTCGCCGTCGACACGCACGTCCGCGTGGTGGTCGGCCCGGGTGCGTC
Source organism: uncultured Actinomycetota bacterium (assembly GCA_964433685.1). Classification (GTDB taxonomy): domain Bacteria; phylum Actinomycetota; class Nitriliruptoria; order Nitriliruptorales; family Nitriliruptoraceae; genus Nitriliruptor. The sequence goes on from CAYSTY010000316.1 coordinate 3,304, forward strand.
CGCGGGTCACGATGGCGACCGGTAGGCCCCGCCGC
>CAYSTY010000317.1:0-3331 GCA_964433685.1 uncultured Actinomycetota bacterium
CGGCCGGAACGGGGCAGCCCCCCGAGGGTGACACGGTGCTGCGGGCGGCGACCCCGAGCGCCTACCTCGGTCTGCTCCGCAACAAGGCGTTCCGGGCGCTGACGCTGGCGACGCTCAGCTCCGCCGTCGGGGACTGGATGGGCTTCTTCGCCATCATCACCCTGACCGCGGACATCCTCGGACCCGGGAACGCCGCGCTCTTCGCCGTCTCCGGGGTGATGGTCGCCCGCGTGGTCCCCGCGCTGCTGCTCGGCACCGTCGCCGGCGTGCTCGTGGACCGCTGGGACCGCAAGCGGGTGCTGATCGCGACCGACCTCGGTCGGGGCCTGGTGATGGCGCTGATCCCGTTCACCAACGAGATCTTCACCCTCGTGCTCGCCACGCTCGTCATCGAGGTCCTCTCGGCGCTGTTCGCGCCCGCCAAGGACGCGGTCTTCCCGTCGCTGGTCCGCCGCAGCGAGCTCGTGCTCGCCAACCAGATCAACCTCATCTCGACCTACGGCACGCTGCCCATCGGTGCGCTGTCGAACGCGCTGCTGACGGCGGTGGCGCTGTCGTTCGCGCCCGAGGGTTCGTTCCTCGCCGAACGGCCCATCGCGTTGCCGATCTGGGTCAACGCCGCCTCCTACTGGGTGTCGGCGCCGCTGCTGGCCAAGCTCGTCGTCCCACCGTCGGCGCGCCGCGGCACGCAGGTCGCGCTGGCGGATGGCGAGGACGGGCCCGGACCGTGGGAGCAGCTGCTCGAGGGGTTCCGGTTCATCGGCCGCCAGCCGATCATCCGCGCGCTGATCCTCGGTGTGATGGTCGCCTTCGCCGCCGCCGGGGTGGTCATCTCGGTCGGCGAGTTCTTCGCTCGCGTCCTCAACAGCGGTCCGTCCGGCTTCGGCATCCTGGTGGGCGTGGTCGGTGTGGGGCTCGTCGGCGGACTGGCGCTGTCGGCGCCGCTGAGCCAGCGCCTCGAGCCCGAGCGGCTGTTCGCCCCCGGGATCGGTGTCGCGGGTGGGTCGCTGCTCGTCGTCGCCGCCATGCCCTCCCTCGGGTGGGCGGCCGCACCCGCCCTGCTGATGGGTGTCGGTGCCGGCGTGTCGTTCATCGTCGGCTACACCGTGCTCCAGCAGCGGGCCGGCGACGCGATCCGAGGCCGCACCTTCGCCGCGTTCAACTCGGGCGTCCGGGTCGCCCTGTTCGGCGCGACCATCGCGGTGCCGCTGCTGGTCGGCGCGATCGGGCGTGAACGGCCCGAGTTCGGCGACCTGCCCGGGGGTGGCACCGGGGTCGTCTACCCCTACGAGTTCGGTGGCATCCGCATCTCGCTGCTGATCGCGGGGGCGCTGGCGCTCACCGGCGGTGTCCTGACCGGGCGGGCGCTGCACCGTGCGCTCGTCGGGGAGCCCGGGCTCGACCTGCCGCCCGATGCCGAACCGCTCGTCCGGCACGGCATCTTCATCACCTTCGAGGGCGGCGACGGATCCGGCAAGTCGACCCAGATCCGGTTGCTGCGCTCGGCGGTCGAACGTGCCGGTTGGGACGCGGTGGTGACCCGTGAGCCCGGTGGTACGGCCATCGGTGAGTCCATCCGCGAGCTGTTGCTCTCGCGGGGCTCGGGGGAGATGAGCGACCGGGCGGAAGCGCTGCTGTACGCGGCGGCGCGTGCCCAGCACGTCGAGGAGGTGATCCGTCCGGCGATCGAGAAGGGACAGGTGGTCCTCTGCGACCGCTACATCGACTCCTCGATCGTCTACCAGGGGGTGGGTCGCGGGCTCGGTGAACGGGCCGTCGCGGAGCTGAACGCCTGGGCGACCGGGGAGCTGCGTCCGGACCTGGTCGTCCTGCTCGACGTGGACCCGACCGAGGGGCTGCGCCGTGCGACGCACGAGGGCGTCCCGGACCGCCTCGAAGCCGCCGGACTCGACTTCCACCGGGCCGTCGTCGACGCCTACCGTCGCCAGGCACAGGTCTCCCCGGACCGCTACCTCGTCCTCGACGCGTCGGAACCGGTCGAGCAGCTGCACCGCGCCGTTCGCGCCGCCGTGCTCGCCCGTCTGTCCGAACGCGATCACGACCGGCTCGAGGGCACCAGCCCCGACGCCACGGCCACCGACGGGACCGCCGTGCCCGCCGAGGAGGACCGCCGGTGAGCGCGACCTGGGAGCAGGTGCTCGGTCAGCCCGCCGCCGTCGAGGCCCTCCGCGGTGCGTTGCGCGCCGACGAGGTCGCGCACGCCTGGCTGCTGCTCGGACCGACCGGGGTCGGTCAGCGCGAGGCGACCCGGGCGTTGGCCGCGGCGCTCAACTGTCCGGATCGCACGGCCGACACCGGGTGCGGGGTCTGCTCGACGTGCCTGCGCGTCGGCCGCGGCGTCCACCCGGCGGTGGAGACCTTCGAGCCCGAGGGCCAGTTCCACCTCGTCACCTCGGTCGAGGGGTGGATCCGCACCGCCTCGCGGTCGATGACCGAGGGGGTCCGACGGGTGATCCGGATCGTCGCCGCCGACCGCATGAACGAGGCCGCGCAGAACGCGTTCCTGAAGATCCTGGAGGAACCGCCCGCATCGGTCGTGTGGGTGCTCGAGGCGTCGGACGAGTCGGCCCTGCTCGACACGATCCTGTCGCGCTGCCGCCGGCTCGCGGTCGTGCCGTGGGGACCGGCTGCGCTCGTCGAGCTCGCCACGCGCGAGCTCGGCGTGCCCGAGGACCAGGCCGGGGACCTCGCCCGAGCGTCCCTCGGCTCACCCGAACGGATGCGGGACCTGGCCGACCCGGAGCTCGCCGAGGCCCGCTGGCACCACCTCGCCGTCCTCGACCGGCTCGCCACGGGCGGACCGGGGCAGGTCGTGCCTCTGGCCAAGGAGCTGACCACCTGGGCCCGGGGCCGGGTGGCACCGCTCAAGGAACGCAACGCCGCCGAGTTCGACCGGCTCCAGGCCGACTTCGGTGTCGACGAGCGCGGGCGCGGTTGGCCGCCGGGGATGAAGGACAAGCTCCAGAAGCGGCACGCCCGGCTCGAGCGGGCGGAGATGCGCCGCGCCCTCGACACCTTCCTGGACACGCTCGCGAGCCAGCTGCGCGACCTGCTCGCGGTCGCGGCGGGGGCCGACGCCGCGCACGTGGTCAACGTCGACCACCTCGCCTCGCTGCAGCGCGACGCGATGCGGCTGCCCCCCGCTGCTGCGGTCGAGGGACTGCGCGCGGTCGCACGCTGCCGTGAGGCGCTCGACCGCAACGGCGCCCCCGAGCTCCAGGTCGAACGGCTCCTGCTGGCGATCGCGCTGCCGCTGTACGCGCACGCGACCGCCAGCTGACGGTCAGCTCACCGTGACGTCGAAGGCCAT
>CAYSTY010000318.1:0-3314 GCA_964433685.1 uncultured Actinomycetota bacterium
CCGCGGTCCTCGGCCAGGGCGTTGCGCAGGGCCCCCATCAGCTGACGGGCGAAGCGCGTCGGACCGGCGCCGAAGAAGATCGCGTCGCCGACGTTCGCACCGGTCGTCGACAGCACGCCGGCGACCTCGTCGTCGGTCATGAACTTGGTCAGCGGGCTGCGGAGCGTGGGCGCGTCGCCCTCACCCGCCTCCACGACCCCCCAGGCGAGGCCCTTGGCGCCGCGGCGCTTGGCCCACTCGATCCACTGGTCGAACTGCTTGCGGGTCAGCTCGCCACCACCGGGCAGCGCGAGGGCGATCACCGACCCACCGTCGCCGAGCACGCCCTTGAAGACCCCGACCTCGGTGTTTGCGAAGACCTCACCGAGGTCGGCGAGCTCCATGGCGAAACGGAGGTCGGGCTTGTCGGAACCGAACCGGCGCATCGACTCCTCGAAGGTGATGCGGGGGAAAGGCGTGGGCAGCTCGACGTCGAGCACCTCGCGCCACAGCTCGGCGAACATCTCCTCCATCAGCGCGTAGATGTCCTCCTCGTCCCCGAAGGACAGCTCGACGTCCAGCTGGGTGAACTCGGGCTGACGGTCGGCGCGGAGGTTCTCGTCGCGGAAGCAGCGGGCGATCTGGTAGTAGCGCTCGATGCCCGAGACCATCAACAGCTGCTTGAACAGCTGCGGCGACTGCGGCAGCGCGTAGGTGTGACCCGGCTGGAGGCGGGAGGGCACGAGGAAGTCGCGGGCGCCCTCGGGCGTCGGGCGGGTGAGCATGGGCGTCTCGACGTCGATGAAGCCGTTGCGCTCCATGACCCGCCGGATGATGGCGGTGACCTCGGCACGGACCTGCAGGTTGCGCAGCATCCGGGGCCGGCGCAGGTCCACGTAGCGGTGGACGAGACGCAGCTCCTCGGAGACCTCCAGGCCGTCCTCGATCGGGAACGGTGGGGTCTCGGCGACCGACAGGACCTCGACCGAGGTGGCCGCCAGCTCCACGTCCCCGGTGCCGAGCTTGTCGTTGCGCATGCCCTCCGGCCGCAACCGGACCTCGCCGGTGATCCGCAGCACCCACTCGGAGCGGACCCGGTGGGCCGCCTCGAGCGCGCCGGAGGCGCTCGGGTCGGCCACGATCTGGAGGATCCCGCTGCGGTCGCGGAGGTCGAGGAACGCGACGCCGCCGTGGTCACGTCGGTTGTCGACCCAACCTGCCACCGTGACCGTGGTGCCGGCGTGCTCGGCCCGCAGCTCGCCGCAGGCGGCGGTGCGCATGGCGCCGTGGGAGGTGATGCTCACGTTCGACTCGTTGATCGTGCCGGGACGGGCGGACGCGTCAGCGTCCGAGCAGTCCGGCGAGGTGGGAGGGGAGGTCGGCCTCGGCGACGGTGGTCTGTTCGCCGGAGCGCAGGTCCTTGACCGCGACCGTACCGGCGGCACGCTCGTCGGGACCCTGGATGACCGCCGTGCGGGCGCCGCGCCGATCGGCACGCTTGAGCTGCTTGCCGAGCTTGCCACCCCCGACCTCGAGGTCGACCGCGAAGCCGGCCCCGCGCAGCCGCTGCGCGAGCGCTGCCGCCTCGGCCGGACCGTCACCGGCGTCGGTGGGCGGCGCGTCCGCGGTCACCGGATCGAGGACGGTGACCACGACGTCGACCGTGTCCTGGTCGACGCCGCCCGCCGCCTGCTCCCGCTGTTCGAGCAGGAGCAGGATGCGTTCGATCCCGAGGCTGCCACCGGTCGCGGGGACGTCCTGCGACTGGAACATCCCGACCAGCCCGTCGTAGCGGCCACCGCCCGCGATCGTCACCGCGAGCTCGTCGTGGACCACCTCGAAGACCGGACCGGTGTAGTACGACAGGCCACGGGCGAGCACGGGCGCGTAGACCAGCTCCCCGCCCGGCACCTGTCCGGTGAGAGCCAGGACCCGGTCGACCTCGGCCAGGCCGGTCGTCCCGCGTTCGGTCCGCGTGAGCCGGTCGCGCACGGTCGCTTCGAGGTCGTCGGCACCGAGGTCGGCGACGATCGCGGCCACCGCCGCTCCGGGGAGGTCGCGGCCGGCGAGGTCGGCGGCCACCCCGTCGATCCCGACCTTGTCGAGCTTGTCGAGCGCCGTCAGCACCGGGGCTTCGGCGGCGTCCGGCAGGCCGTAGCTCTCGATGAGGCCGGCGAGGGCACGGCGGGAGTTGAGCTGGACCCGGAAGCCCGACAGGCCGAGCTGGTCGAGCACGTCCGAGACCGCGACGATCGTCGCCGCGTCGGCGAGCAGGGAGTCCGACCCGACCGTGTCCACGTCGCACTGGAAGAACTCGCGGTAGCGGCCCTTGCCGGGACGGTCGGCGCGCCAGACAGGAGCGATCTGGTAGCGCTTGAACGGCGTCGGTAGCTGGGAGCCGTAGCGCGCCACGACGCGGGCGAGCGGGACGGTCAGGTCGTAGCGCAGCGCCATGTCCGCTTCACCGGACGCCGCGTGGTCGCCGCGCTTGAGGATCTTGAAGATGAGCTGGTCGCCCTCCTCGCCGTACTTGCCGGTGAGGACCTCGAGCCGCTCGAACGCCGGCGTGTCGAGGGGCGCGAACCCGTGACGGCGGAACACGTCCCGGATGGTCGCGAAGACGCGTTCGCGACGGGCGACCTCGGCGGGCAGGAAGTCGCGCGTCCCGGAGGGTGGGTTGGCGTCGATGGTGGCCACGTGTGGGACCTCGGCTCGGATCGGTGCCGCGGGTGGTCGGCGCGCTCAGGCGTAGCGCGCGGCCGCCTCGTGGAGGAAGGGGTTGGTGGCCCGCTCACGGCCGACGGTGGTGTCAGGACCGTGGCCCGACAGGATGAGCGTGTCGTCACCGAGCGGGAGGACGGTCTCCACCAGCGAGCGCAGGATGCGCTGCCCGTCGCCGCGGGGGAAGTCGCTGCGCCCGATGGAGCCGGCGAAGACGAGGTCGCCCGAGAACAGCACCTCGTCGCTGGCGGCGTCGGCGTCACCGAGCGCGAAGGTGATCGGGACCTGACCGAGGTCGCGGCCGAGGTAGGTCACGTGCCCGGGGGTGTGACCCGGGTTGTGCTGCACCCGGTAGGTCACGCCGGCGAACGACACCTCGTCACCGTCGAGCACGTCGCGCAGGTGCTCGGTCGGCGGGTCCCAGGTCAGGCCGAACTGCTGCTCGAGCAGCTCCGGTGGCGCGCCGAAGGCGGCTGCCGGGTCGTCCCAGATCCACCGGTCCTCGGGGTGCAGGAGGACCGGGACGTCCAACGACCGCGCGAGGTCCGGCACGCCCCACAGGTGGTCGAGGTGGCCGTGGGTGAGCAGGATGGCCTCGCACCGGACCCCGGACC
>CAYSTY010000319.1:0-3313 GCA_964433685.1 uncultured Actinomycetota bacterium
ACGGCGAGGCGACCGAGCCGGCGTCGAGGTGGTCGCGACCGAGCGCGAGCGGCGCCTGCACCTGTCCGCTGGCGACCAGGTCGTTGAACCGTTCCCCGGCGAGGTGGCGTTCGCCGTACCCGAGCCAGCAGATGCGGGCGGGCAGGCCCTGGAAGGCGACACGCTCCTGCGCGTGGCGGATCCAACGACCGAGCTTGTCGTCGTCGGGGAACAGCTCGAGGACGGCGGCGTCGGTGGCGGCGATGTCGGCCGGGTCACCTGACAACGCCGCCCACCGGAACGGACCCTTGCCCTCGGCGAACAGCGGCCGGATGTAGGCGGGCACGAACCCGGGGTAGGCGAACGCCCGGTCGTACCCGCCGAGCTCGGCCTCGCTGCGCAGCGAGTTGCCGTAGTCGAACACCTCGGCGCCGGCGTCGAGGAACCCGACCATCGCCTGCACGTGGGTCGCCATCGACGCGCGGGCGCGGTCGGTGAACCCGGCCGGGTCGCGGGTGCGTTCGGTGTCCCGGTCCTCGAAGGGCACGTCGGCGGGCAGGTAGGCGAGCGGGTCGTGGGCGGAGGTCTGGTCGGTGACGATGTCGATCGGCACACCGCGGCGGAGGAGCTCGGGCACGACCACCGCGGCGTTGCCGAGCACCCCGATCGACAGCGCGCGACGGTCACGGCGGGCGTCCTCGGCCAGCCGCACGGCGTGGTCGAGGTCGTCGGCGGCGACGTCGAGGTAGCGGTGGTCGATGCGGCGCTGGATGCGGGACGGGTCGACCTCGACGCAGATCACGACGCCGCCGTTCATCGTGACCGCCAGCGGCTGCGCGCCACCCATCCCACCGAGCCCCGCGGTCAGCGTCACGGTCCCGGCGAGGGAGCCGCCGTACGAGGCGTCGGCGACGGCGGCGAAGGTCTCGTAGGTGCCCTGCAGGATCCCCTGGGTGCCGATGTAGATCCACGACCCGGCGGTCATCTGGCCGTACATGGTGAGCCCGAGCGCCTCGAGCCGGCGGAACTCCTCCCAGGTCGCCCAGTCGCCGACGAGGTTCGAGTTCGCGATCAGCACACGCGGCGCCCACTCGTGGGTGGTGAACACCCCGACCGGCTTGCCGGACTGGACCAGCAGCGTCTCGTCCCCGCGCAGGTCGGTGAGGCAGCGTTCGATGGCCAGGAGCGAGGCGGTGTCGCGCGCCGCCTTGCCGGTGCCGCCGTAGACCACCAGCTGCTCGGGATGCTCGGCCACCTCGGGATCGAGGTTGTTGTGCAGCATCCGCAGGGCCGCCTCCTGCGGCCACCCGCGGGCGGTCAGCCGCGTGCCGCGGGCGGCGCGGCGGGCGGGGGCTGGGGCGGCGTCGGAGTTCATGGCACGGTCCTCCGGGTCTTCAACGCAGGGGGCCGGTGACGGTCTCGGCGGCGGCGACCAGGGCGCCGCTGCGCACCAGGTCGACCACGGCCTCGATCTCCGGTGCGAGGTAGCGGTCCGGGCCGGGGCCGTCGACCCGTCCGCGGACGGCCGCCAGCACGGCGCCCGTGGCCGGCGCGGGGTCGAGCGGGGCGCGCAGGTCGAGCGCCCGTGCGGCGGTCACCACCTCGATGGCCAGGACGCGGGTGAGCCCGTCGAGGCTGCGGCGCAGGTCCCGCGCGGCGGACCACCCCATCGAGACGTGGTCCTCCTGCATCGCCGACGACGGGATGGAGTCGACCGACGAGGGAGCGGCGAGGCGCTTGAGGTCGGACACCAACGCCGCCTGCGTGTACTGGGCGATCATGTGGCCGGAGTCGACGCCGGGGTCGTCGGCCAGGAAGGGCGGCAGCCCGTGGCTGCGCTTTGCGTCGAGCATCCGGTCGGTGCGACGTTCGGCGATGGAGGCGAGGTCGGCGGCGGCGATGGCGAGGAAGTCGAGCACGTAGCCGACCGGCGCGCCGTGGAAGTTGCCGTTGGAGGACACCTCGCCGTCGGCGGTCACGACCGGGTTGTCGATGGTGCTGGCCAGCTCGCGCCCCGCGACGGTGGCGGCGTGGTCGAGGGTGTCGCGCACGGCGCCGGCGACCTGCGGCGCGCACCGCAGCGAGTACGCGTCCTGGACCAGCGTGCAGTCGGGTCCCTGGTGGCTGGCGACGATCGGTGAGTCGGCCAGCAGCGCCCGGAGGTTGGCTGCCGAGGCGGCCTGGCCCGGGTGGGGCCGCAGCTGCTGGAGCTCGTCGGCGAGGACCCGGTCGCTGCCGAGGAGCGCCTCGATGCTCATGGCTGCCGCGATGTCGGCCACCTGCACGAGCCCGCGGAGGTCCGCGATCGCCAGCAGCAGCATCCCGAGCATCCCGTCGGTGCCGTTGATGAGGGCGAGGCCCTCCTTCTCGGCCAGGACGACCGGCTCGATCCCGGCGGCGGCGAGCGCCTCCGCCGACGTGCGGCGCACGCCGTCGGCGTCGTCGACCTCGCCCTCCCCCATCAGCGTGAGCGCGACGTGGGCGAGCGGGGCGAGGTCGCCGGAGCAGCCGAGGCTGCCGTGCTCGCGGACCACCGGGGTGAGCCCCGCGTTCAGGACCGCGGCGAGGGTGTCGGCGACCACGGGCCGGACCCCGGTGCGGCCGGTGGCGAGGGTCCGCAGGCGCAGCAGCATCATGGCGCGTACGACCTCGCGTTCGACCGGATCACCGGACCCGGCGGCGTGCGAACGGATCAGGGAGCGCTGGAGCTTGGTGCGCAGCTCGGGCGGGATGTGCCGGTCGGCCAGGGCGCCGAACCCGGTCGAGACGCCGTAGGCCGGCCGCTCGCGTGCGGCGAGCGCCTCGATCGCGGCGCGGCCCCGGACGAGGGCGGCACGGGCATCGTCGGTCAGCTCCACCGGCGCGTCGGTGCGGGCGACCGCGACCACCTCCTCGGCGGTGGGCGGTGCGGTCCCGAGCGGCACGGCGGGGACGGGGCGGACGGGGGCGGGGCGGGTGTCGGTGGTCATGGACGGCAGCCGAGCACGCCGCGTCGCGTCCGGCCACCACCGCGCGGCGCGCCCACGCCGGGGGTGGGCACCGGCCCCGGGTGGTGCGTAGGGTCGCGGCCATGGTGACCTCCGATCCCCTCTGGCACACCGCCGCGCAGTGGCTGGCGCGGTCCGACGACGACCCGGCGCTCCTGGTGCTGGGCCTGCCGACCTCGGCGGCGTCCATCAGCCGCAGCGAGGCGTGGCGTGCCCCCCTGGCCCTCCGCGAGGTGCTGCACCGCTTCGCGAGCTACGACGGCGAGCGCGACGTCGACCTCGCGGACGTCCCCGTCCGGGACCTCGGCGACCTCGACCTCGCCGACCTGTCGACCGGTGCCGCCATC
>CAYSTY010000320.1:0-3311 GCA_964433685.1 uncultured Actinomycetota bacterium
GCGAACGCGTCGAGGACGAACCCGGCCAGCCGCGGGCTGAACACCGCGTCGCCGGCGTGCACCCGCGCGATCGCGTCGACGAGGTCCGGCGTCGCGATCGTCTTGGTCACGTACCCCCGCGCCCCGGCCCGGATGAGCCGGATGACGTCCTCGGCCGCGTCGGACGCCGACAGCGCGAGGAAGCGCACGTCGGGACGGCGTTCGGCGATCGCCTCGATGACCGCCAGCCCACCGCCACCCGGCATGTGCACGTCGAGCAGCACCACGTCCGGCTTGGTGGTCTCGATGCCCTGGATGGCGCCGTCCACGTCGCCGGCGTCGCCGACGAGCGTGACGTGCTGGCCGAGCTCGGTGCGGACCCCGGACCGGAACAGGGCGTGGTCGTCGACGAGGAAGACCTTGACGGCGCGGGTGGTCACGAGGGTGCCTCCGTGGGGGCGCCGGGACCCGGCGCATCGGTGGGACGGTCACGCGGGACGCACAGCTCGACCTCGGTGCCCGCGCCCGGGCTCGACCACAACGTCGCCCGGCCGCCGTGGCGCTCGAGCCGGCCGATGATCGAGTCGCGCAGGCCCCGACGGTGGTCGCCGCCGGCGTCCGCGAGCGCTGCCTCGACGTCGAAGCCGACCCCACGGTCACGCACGAAGGCGGTCAGCTCGCTCGGGCTGACCTCGACGAAGACGGCGATCTCGGCCACCTCGGCGTGCTTGGCGGCGTTGGTGACCGCTTCGCGGACCGCGCCGAGCAGCGCGCGGGTGGCGTCGCCCACCGGCGCGTCACCGACCACGACCACGTCGACGGCGAGGTGGTGGAGCGCCTCGATCTCCGCGGCCACCTGCTCGACGGCGTCGTTGAGGGTGACCGGGGCGGCGCCGCCGGCGCGGCCGCTGCCGTACAGCCAGGCGCGCAGCTCGCGCTCCTGGACGCGGGCGAGGGTCGCGATCCGGCGGGGGTCGTCGGAGGAGCGCTGGATCAGCGCGAGCGTCTGCAGCACCGAGTCGTGGAGGTGCGCGGCGAGCTCGGCTCGTTCCTCCTGACGGACCCGTTCTCGCCGTTCCGCGCCGAGCTCGCTCAGCACCCGGCTCAGCCAGGGACCGAACAGCAGCACGGCCCCCGCGGCGGCGGCGAGCAGCGCGAGGGCGAGGTCCCCGAGCGCCGCGAGGGCGTCGTTGCCGGCGAGGAAGCCCGCGACCGCCACCCCCACCAGGACGGTGCCGACCACGATCCGGGTGGGGGACACCGGCGAGGTCGCGAGGCGTGCGGCCGCGCCGACCGGGCCGCGTCGTCCGGCGAGCCGGTCGAGCCCCGAGTCGGCCGGCTGGGGACGGGTGCCGTCGTCACCGCGGGTCCACACGACCGCGGAGCCGGCCGCGCCGAGCACGACCGGCCAGACGAGCGCGTCACCGAACCACAGCCCGATGTCGCGCAGGAACAGCAGGACACCGAGGGTGATGAGCGCGAGGGCGCCGGCCTGCTGGAAGGTCGGACGCGCCGAGGGGATCGGACGGTCCGCCTCGTCGGCGGTGACGAACCACAGCACCGCGTACAGCAGCAGCCCCACGCCGCCGGCGAAGGCGAGCACGACGAAACCGATGCGCACCAGGATCGCGTCCACGCCGAGCGTGCGTCCGAGACCTCCGGCCACCCCGGCGATGATGCGGTCGCTGCGTGTCCGGGCGAACAGCCCGCGCCGCTGCCCGGGTTGCCGGTCGGGCCGGTACCAGGACGGTCCGCGACCGGGAGCGGTCACGTCCGGTTCCGCCGCCGCCGGTGGCGGGGGAGGGGGTGGTGGCGGGGACGTGGTGATCGGAGCCTCGCAGGGTGGCGGCGGGGGAGCGGGGGACGCCGAGGACGATGGTGACACACACGCGCGCGGACGGCCGCGCGGGGGCACCCTCGTCCTGCGTCGTGGTCTCAGGGTGCGGTCAGGGTCGACCCCGATGGCCGACCCGGTCGGCACGTGGGACCTTGGGGTCACGTCGCCGGAGCACCGGCGCGCACCCCGCCGGTACCGACCGGCCCGCCCCGCAGTCGAGGACCGAGATGTCCGCTCCACCGCCCCCCACCGCGCCCCCGCCACCCACCGAGGAGGCGACCGCCTCCGACCCGAGCGACCCGCGCCGGTTGACCCGGCGTCGGTCCGGTCGACTCATCGGTGGCGTCGCCGTCGGCCTGGCGCGCTACCTCGGGATCGACCCGGTCGTCGTGCGCATCGGGTTCGTGATCCTGGCGTTCGTGCCGTTCCCCGGCTTCGGGTTGCTGGTCTACCTCGCCATGCTCCTGCTGGTGCCCGAGCAGGACGGCGCCGGCGCGGTCGTCCCCGGCCGGACCGCCACCCGATCCGCCAGCTTCTGGATCGGCATCGGCCTCATCGGTGTCGCCGCGGTCACGCTGCTCGGTGTGTGGGGTGACGGCCGGCTCGGCGGCCTGGTCCCGCTCCTGCTGATCGGCCTCGGTATCGCGTTGTGGGTCGACGCGGACCGCCGTCCCGCTCCCGCGGACGGGCACGCCGGCACACCGGTGTGGGGGGCGAGCTCCGCACCGGCGACCGGCGCACCGGCGACCGGCGCACCGTGGACCGTTCCGCCGGCCGGGACCACGTCGTGGCAGCCGGCGCCGACGAGCGTCGCCGCCGTCGACAGCTCGGGCTCGCCGGCGACCGGCGACGCTGGGTCGGCTCCGTCCGCACCTGCGACCCCGGCGGCCCCACCGGCGACACCCGCCCCACCGGTGCCGCCGACACCGCCCGTCCCGCCGGGCCCGCCCACGGGATCGACGCCACCCACGGAGCCGACCTGGACGCCACCCCCGGTGGAGCGTCGGAGCTCCTCGCCGCTCGGCCGCATCACCATCGGTCTGGCGCTGCTCGCCGTCGGGGTCGCCTGGCTCGTCGACCTGCTCGACGTCCGGGACGTGTCCGTCGCCGCGATGTCGGCGATCGCGCTGCTCGTCCTCGGGCTCGGGTTGCTCGTCGGCAGCGTGTTCGGGCGCGCCCGGTGGTTGGCCTGGATCGTCGCCCTCGTCCTGCCGTTCACGCTGGTCGCCAGCGTGCTCGGCGACCTCGGCATCGACGTCACCGCCGGCTTCGACCAACGCCGCATCGACGTCACCAGCCTGGCGCAGCTCGAGGAGCCGATCGACATCGGCGCCGGCGACCTCGTCATCGACCTCGAGGAGCTGCCGGACGGACGGGACGTGGATCTGCGGGCGAGCCTCGGTGTGGGTGAGCTGACGCTCTACGTGCCCCGCGGTGTCGGCCTCGAGGGGGACGTCCGTGTCGAGGTCGGCGCGCTGTCGCTCCGCGGCGACGA
>CAYSTY010000321.1:0-3303 GCA_964433685.1 uncultured Actinomycetota bacterium
CCGCGATGGGGCTGATCCTCGGCGGGTTGTTCAAGAAGGTCGTGATCGCCAACGCGCTGGGCGCCAACCTCGTCGACCCCGTGTTCGCCAGCCCCGGCCAGTTCAGCGCGCTCGAGGTGCTGTTCGCGGTCTACGGCTACGCGGTGCAGATCTACGCCGACTTCAGCGGCTACACCGACATCGCCATCGGCATCGCGCTGCTGCTCGGGTTCCGGTTCCCCAAGAACTTCGACGCGCCCTACAGCGCGATCTCGCTGCGCGACTTCTGGCGGCGCTGGCACATGACCCTGTCGCGCTGGCTGCGCGACTACCTCTACATCCCCCTCGGGGGCAGTGCCCGGGGTCCGCGCCGGACCGTCGTGGCCCTGGTGCTGACGATGGTCCTCGGTGGGCTCTGGCACGGTGCGGCGTGGACCTTCGTGATCTGGGGCGCGCTGCACGGGGTCGGGCTCGTGGCGGAACGCTCGCTCGGTCAGGGCCACACCGACACCTCGGCGATGACCGGCGTCGAGGTCGCCGTGCGGCGCGTGGTGACCTTCCACCTGGTGTGCCTCGGGTGGGTCTTCTTCCGGGCCGGCTCGGTGGGTGACGCGTTCGAGGTGCTCGGTCGCCTCGCCTCCCCCGGCGCCCTCGGGATCGTGACACCGGCCGTGCTGGTGCTGATCGCCGTCGGCATCGGGGTCCAGTACGTCCCACGACGGGCGGCGAGGTGGCTCGAGCTCCGGGCCGACCGCCTGGGTCCGGTGCAGCTCGGCCTCGCGGGTGGGGTCGGGCTGATGGTCGTCGACGCGCTCGGCCCCGTCGGCATCGCGCCGTTCATCTACTTCCAGTTCTAGGGGGACCGCGTGCCGATCGACGAGGGTTCGCAGCACGAGGCGCCCATCGCCCAAGGGGTGGTCACCCGCGACCGTCAGCTGGGTGCCGACGAGCCGGCCGCGGTCCGCAGCTGGGCCGCCGGGCAGGTCATCGGCGCGGTGCTGGTGGCGGTCGTCCTCGGCGGACTGCTCAACGCCCAGGACCTGCTCGCGACGGCGGAGCGTCAGGAGCTCGGCACCACCCGCGACGCCGCCGTGGCGCTGGCGGAACCGCTCGCGGCGGTCAGCGAGGCGCTGTGGCTCGACCGGCCGCGGGCGTGGGTCGAACGCGCGATCGGACGCGGGGACGCGCCGGCGGGTGAGGATCCCGTGCTGGCCGACGGACCGAGCGACGAGACCGACGACGACCCGGCGATCGACCCGTCACCCGAGCCCGATCCGTCGCCGGAGCCCGATCCGGACCCCGAGCCGGAACCCACCGTCGAGCCGCCCACCGCCGACGACCCGCTGACGATGTACGTCGGTGGGGACTCCATGGTCGGCCAGTTCGGCGTCGCGATGGACGACCTGGCCGACGACACCGGCGTCATCGAGGTGACCGAGGTCCGCTACGAGTTCGGCAGCGGGATCAGCCGGCCCGACTTCATCGACTGGCCGGCCGTGCTGGCCGAGGTCAGCGCCGAGCAGGACCCGGACGTCGTCGTCCTCTACTTCGGCGGCAACGACGCCCAACCGCTGGAGATCGACGGCACGGTGCGCCAGCCCGAGGACGACGAGTGGCAGGCCGAGTACCGCTCGCGCGTCAGCGCCCTGATGGACCAGCTCGTCGATGCCGGCCACCGCGTCTACTGGATGGGGATGCCGATCGCGCGCGACGATGGCCTCCAGGTCCGCCACGCCATGCTCAACAGCATCTACTCGAGCGAGGCCGAGTCCCGACCGGAGGTGACCTACGTCGACGTCTGGGACCTGTTCGCCGGGCCGGACGGGGAGTTCAGCGAGTACCTGCCCAACCAGAACGGTGACGTGGTCGACATGCGCCTCGACGACGGCATCCACCTGACGACCGCCGGCGCCTACCGCGCCGCGCGGCCGGTCATGGAGCTGATCCGCGAGGACCACGCCATCCCCGACCCGGACTGACCGGCCGGCGCCTCTCGTTGTGCGCGGCGCACAACGGAGACCGTCCGGGCCGGCGTCCGCGCACGAAGGTCGGTGGCCGAACGGTCCGTAGGGTCCGTCCCGCGCTCGCGTAGGGAGAACGCGTTTGGCCGCAGCACCGCCGTACCTGGCTTGGGCCTGGGAGCCGACCCGCGCCGACCGCCCGTGCCTCGCAGACGACGAGGTGACGCTGACCTACGGCGAGGTCGCGCGACGCGTCGAGGTCACCGCAGCGCAGCTGCGGTCGCTCGGCATCGGGGTCGGCGACGTGGTCGCGGTGATGCTGCCCAACCGGGTCGAGCTGGTCCTGGTCATCTTCGCCGCCTGGCGGCTCGGCGCCACCGCGACCCCGGTGAACCCGAGCTTCACCGCCCGTGAAGCCGACCACCAGTTCACCGACTCGGGCGCGGTGCTGGTGGTCAACACCGGTCCGGACGCCCCCGACGGCGGTCTGCCCGCCCTGACCGTCACCGACCTCGACACCGACCGCGACGATGTCGACGACCTCCCCCCACCGCCGAGCGGCGTGGAGGTGGCGGATGCGATCGCGCTGCTGATCTACACCTCCGGATCGACCGGCCGGCCGAAGGGCGTGATGCTCGCGCACGCGAACCTGACCGCCATGGCGGCTCAGATGGTCGCGCACTTCGAGCTCACCGCCGACGACCACTGCCTGCTCATCCTGCCCCTCTTCCACGTCAACGCGATCCTGGTGAGCGTCCTGGCACCGCTCACCGCGGGTGCACGCACGACCGTCATGGGTCGCTTCGCCGCCGAGCCCTTCCTCGCCCTGCTCGCGCGGATCCGACCGACCTACTTCTCGGCCGTGCCGACCATCTACGCGCTGCTCGCCTCGCTGCCGGACGAGGTCGTGCCGGACACGTCCTCGCTCCGGTTCGCCATCTGCGGTGCCGCTCCCGTCAGCGAGGAGCTGCTGCAGCGTTCCGAGGAACGTTTCGGGTTCGTCATGGTCGAGGGCTACGGCCTGACCGAGGGGACCTGCGCCTCGGCCTGCAACCCCGTCCGGGGCGTGCGCAGGATCGGCACGGTCGGTCCGGTCATCGCCGGCCAGCAGCTGCGGGTCGTCGACGAGGACGGCCGGGACGTGCCGCCGGGAGAGACCGGCGAGGTGGTGATCGCCGGCCCCACCGTCATGCGTGGCTACCTCGGCCGTCCCGAGGCGACCGCCGAGGCCGTCCGCGACGGCTGGCTGCACACCGGCGACGTCGGCCGGCTCGACGAGGACGGCTACCTGACCCTCGTGGACCGCATCAAGGACATGATCATCCGCGGCGGCGAGAACATCTACCCCAAGGAGATCGAGGCC
>CAYSTY010000322.1:0-3286 GCA_964433685.1 uncultured Actinomycetota bacterium
TCGGCGACAGGCCCTGCTCGGTCAACGCCTGGATCTTGGCCGAGTAGATGGCGATCAGGCCGATGCCGGTGAGCGCGAGCGCCGTCAGGACCAGCACCGGGTCGAGGTGTTTGATCGGCGCGTACGCCTCCTGCCAGCGCGACGCGACGCGTTCGCGCTGCATCCGCTCGACGCGGTCCTGCCCGTAGCCGACCTCCACCTGCCACCTCCTTCCCGTGCCCTGTCACCGTGCGCTGGCGTGGCGCCTCACCCTCAGTCGAGGATGCGGTCCCCCTCGATGATCTCCGCGTCCTCGGCCTCGGTGATGCCGAAGTAGTGCTCGAGGATGTTGCGGGCGATCGGTGCGGCCGTCTGCGAGCCGCCCCCGCCCTGCTCGATGTTCACGACCACGACGACCTCGGGGTCGTCGGCGGGCGCGTACGCCGCGAACCAGGCGAACGGCACCAGCGGCTTGAGCTCCGCGGTGCCGGTCTTGCCCGCGACCGGGATCTCGTCCAGGGGGAAGGGGGTGCCGCGGGTGAACGCCCCGAGCGCGGTGCCGCGATCGGCCATCACCACCCGCCGCAGTCCCTCCTGGATGACACCGAGCTCGTCCGCGTCCAGCCCGAGCTCGCCGAGCACCTCCGGCTCGATGCGTTCGATCACCTCGCCGTTCGGGGCGACGATGCTCTGCCCGAGGTGCGGTCGGTACAGCGTGCCGCCGTTGGCGATGGCCATGTAGGAGGCCGCGACCTGCAACGGGGTGGCGAGCACGTCGCCCTGCCCGATGGAGCTGTTGATCGCGTCACCGCCGCGCCACACCCCACCGGAGACGCACAGATCGGCGTTGATGTCCCGGCCGTAGCCCGGCGGGAGCTCCTCCGCCAGACGGCAGTAGGTGTCGCGGGTGTTGAGCCAGAACTCCTGCCGCCACTCGCGCGAAGGGACCACGCCAGCACGCTCGGAGGGCAGGTCGACGTCGAGGGTCCGACCGAACCCGAACCGCGAGGCGACCTCGGGCAGGACCTCCTCGACGTCGTCACCCTGGGCCTGCTCGACCCGCCACTGGTCGTGGGCGAGCTCGTAGAAGTAGGTGTCGCAGGAGCGCATCAGCGCGGTCGAGAGGTCCATCGGGCCCTCGTTCGCGCTGTTCCAGTTGCGGAAGGTGATGCCGCCGAGCTGGTAGCTGCCCCGACAGTTGACCGTCCCACGCGGCCCGATTCGACCGGCCTCCATGAACGCGGCCCCGGTCACGGTCTTGAACACCGACCCCGGCGGGTGTGCGGACTGGATCGGGCGGTTCAGCAGCGGGAACTCGTTCTCCTCGCTGGTGATCTCGTCCCAGTAGGTCTGGCTCACCCCACCGACGAACTCGCGCGGGTCGAAGGACGGGAACGAGGCCATCGCCAGGATCGAGCCGTCGCGGGGATCGAGGAGGACCGCCGAGCCCGCGGTGGACGGCAGCGTGCGCCCGGACGCGGTGTGGGTGAACGAGCGGCTGTCGACGATGCCCTCGCCGAGCAGACGTTCGGTGGCTTCCTGGAGGTCGACGTCGATCGAGGTGACGAGGTCGCCGCCGGGGACCGGCTCGCGGTCCTGCAGCACCCCCACCACCCGGTTCTGACGGTTGACCTCGAGGCGGCGGCTGCCGGCTTCGCCGCGCAGCTGCGGCTCGTAGACCTGTTCGAGCCCGCCGCGACCGATGAACTCCCCGGGCCGGTACTCGCCGGCGTACGGCTCCTCCTCGAGCTCCGCCTCGCTGATCTCACCGAGGTAGCCGACCAGGTGCGCGGCGAGCTGGCCCTGCGGGTAGGTGCGGACCGGCAACGTCTCGGCGGTGACGCCCGGGAACAGCTCCTGCTGCTCGCGGACGGCGAAGACGATCTCCGGGGCGACGTCGATGGCGATCGGGATGGGCCGGAAGATGCTGTAGCGGCGGGAGACGAGCCGTTCGACGATCTCCGCGCGCTCGAGCCGCAGCAGCGTGGAGAGGCGGTCGAGGACCCGTTCGGCAGCCTCGTCGAGAGGGTCACCGTTGCCGTCGAGCAGCTGCATCCGGTCGGCGGAGATGGTCAGGGCCGGCCGGTTGCCCACGAGCTCGATGCCGTTGGCGTCGAGGATGCGCCCGCGCGGCGCCTCGGTCACCACGGTGCGGACGCGGTTCTCCTCGGCGGCGAGGGTGTAGCGGTCGCCGGCGAGGATCTGCAGGAACCACAGGCGCGAGAACAGCGCGACGAACAGCCCGATGACCACGACCGTCAGGACGGTCAGCCGGAGCGCGTTGTTGGTGGGCTCGTTGGTTGCCAAGAACTGCCCCGACGGGGTCGAGCACGGGCCGGGAGGTGGCGCTCCGGGAGCGCTTCGGGAGCCGGGCGAGGAGCTGCGAGTCGGCGTCCCGCCGCGAAGGTACCAGCGGGTCAGGTCAGGCCCGCGACCCCTTCGAGTGGGAAGCGGTCCGAGAGACGTCGGACGAGGCCGAGCACCACCGGAGCGAGGATGGTGTTGAACAGCGCGACACCGAGCGAGGCCTGCACGAGCAACGGGAAGGTGATCGCCCGCTCGCCGAGGAGGCTGGCGAGGACGCCGTACCCGGCGGTGCCGAGCAGCCCGGACACGAACGCGAGCAGCACCGGCGCGGTGAACGACCCCGGTGCGAGGTAGGGACGGGCGACGCCGACGGTGTAGCCGATGCCCGTGAGGACCAGGGTGGCGAGGCCGACCGGCGACGAGGTGGTGAGCAGGTCGGCGAGCAGCCCGGCGGCGAAGCCGACCCGCATCCCGGGTAACGCGCCGTCGCGCAGCGCCACCCCGAGCGCGACCAGCAGCAGCAGGTTCGGTCGGAAGCCGCCGAGCGAGAGCGCGGGGAACAGTGCCGTCTGGAGCACGGCGGCCGTGACCAGCGTGAGGCCGATGGCGAGGGTCCGCAGGGCGCTCACGGGTCGTCCGTGGCGCCATCGGGTGGATCGGAACCCTCACCCTCGAGTTCAGGTGTATCCCCGGCCTCCGGCGCATCGGCCGCCGTGTCGGCCGCCTCCTCGCGATCGCGAGCAGCCTCCTCCTCCACCTCACGTTGCAGGTCGTCGAGGTCCACGAACGGGTCGACGTCCGGGACGCTCACGTCGAGGTCCTCGGAGTCCTCGAACGGCGGCAACGGTTGCACCGGCGCGTCGATGATGACCAGCACCTGGTGGAGGCTGGTGAAGTCGACGAAGGGTCGGACGGTCACCTCGCGGACCAGGGACGTGGTCACCGCGCCGACGTCGGCGATGGTCCCGACCGGGATCCCCTCCGGGTACTGGCCGTTGTC
>CAYSTY010000323.1:0-3283 GCA_964433685.1 uncultured Actinomycetota bacterium
GACCCGGAGGACGCGGAGGTCCCGGGGGCGCCGTACACGTTCTCCCAGCTCAAGCGCGCCCAGGCGGCCGGCGACATCGAGGCGCTGCGGGCCGCCGGTCGTCAGGTGGCGCACATCGCGCCGGCACAGGTCCGCGAGCTGAGCTGATGCAGGTCGTCAGCGCAGGCCGGCGTCGCGGTGGACCTGGTCCCAGAGCCGGTCGGTCTCGCCGGACGGGGCACGGGTCCTCCGCAGCCGGTGGGTCGGGCGCGGCTGACGGTCGTGCCACAGCCGGCCGCCGACGTCCTCGCGGGGGGTGAGCGCGAGCCAGGCGATGGGGTCCGCCGCCGCGTCCGCGTCCCGCAGGATCGGCCCGGCCAGGCGACGGAAACGCGGCATCGACCGCTCCACGCCGGGGGTCAGCGCCCAGCCGGGGTGCACGGACGCGGCCGTGGGTCCCTCGTCCGCCCCCACCTGGTCCCACCGCTCGGCGAGGCTGACCTGTGCCCGCTTCGCCCGGGCGTACACGGCGGCCGGCCGGTAGCTGGTCGGGGTGCGCAACTGGTCGACGTCGAGCCGCTCGGCGTACATGCCCCCGGAGGTCACCCACAGCACCCGGCCCGGGCCGGCCGCAGCCAGCGCAGGTCGCAACGCCCAGGTCAGCAGGTGGGGCGCGACCACGTGGAGCTGGTAGGTGCGTTCGAGTCCGTCGCGGGTGGTCCCGAACCGGTCGAACATGGCGCCGGCGTTGTGGACGAGCACGTCCAGGCTCGGCAGCGCGGCCCGCAGACGGTCGCCGACGGCACGGACCTGGTCGAGATCGGCGAGGTCGGCGTGGTCGCCGCGCACGCGGGCAGCCGGACCGACCTCGTCGCGGAGCCGGGCGACCGTGTCGGCGGCCTTGTCCGAGGTCCGCGCGAGCACGGTCACGTCCGCGCCGGCACGCAGCAGGTGACGGGCGGTCGCGAACCCGAGCCCCGAGTTCGCGCCGGTCACGACGGCGTGCCGGCCACGCCCCGGCAGCTCGGCGACCGGTGGCCACGCGTCGGTCCGGGACCGCACGGCGTGGCCGACCCGGGAGAACGACAGCACGATGGTCGCTTCCAGCGCACGGTCGACGGCGCGGGCGAAGGTCGTGGCCACGGCGGCTCCGAACGAGGGGGACGTCCGTGGTTCGTACCCGGTGGTCCGTCCGGTTCGGTCTGCCGTCCGGGCCGGGGTGGTGGGCGGTGAGGGGCTCGAACCCCCGACCTCCTCGGTGTAAACGAGGCGCTCTCGCCATCTGAGCTAACCGCCCGGGAGCGCGCACCGTAGCGGCGTAGGCTGACGGGTCCGCGACCGAGGATGTGCAGGTGCCGGAGACCGTCGGCGACTGGATGGCGCTGGTCCACGACCGCTACCCCCCCTCGCAGGCTGCCTCGTGGGATCACGTGGGGCTGCAGGTCGGTGACCCCGCGTGGCCGGTCGAGCGCGTGCTGGTGTGCCTGGACGTGACGGGCGCGGTGATCGACGAGGCCGCGCAGGTCCCCGGCACGCTCGTGCTCGCCCATCACCCGCTGCTGTTCCGTCCGTTGCCGAGCCTGACACCGAGCACCGCGTCGGGGCGTACGGCGCTGCACGCCGCGACCGCCCGGGTCGCGGTCCTGGCCGCCCACACCAACCTCGACGTCGCCCGGGACGGGGCGGGCACCTCCGACCCGGTCGCCGAGGCGCTCGAGCTCCGCGACCGCCGCCCCTTGACGACCGAGCTGCGCGACGGGGACCGGGTCAAGCTGGTCACCTTCGTGCCCGACGACCACCTCGATCCGGTGCTGGACGCCATCGCGGCCGCCGGCGGCGGCACGATCGGCGACTACGAGCGGTGCGCGTTCTCGGTCGCCGGGCGGGGCACCTTCCGTCCCGGCCCCGGCGCCGACCCGTACAGCGGCACGGTCGGTGAGGTCGCCGAGGAGGACGAGCGGCGCCTCGAGGTCGAGGTGCCCCGCCGACGTGTCGGTGCCGTGGTCCGGGCGCTGCTCGCCAGCCACCCCTACGAGGAGGTGGCCTACGACCTCGTGCCGCTGCTCACCGGTGCCACGGTCGGGTTCGGTGTCGTGGGCGACCTGCCGACGGCGCGCCCCCTGTCCGAGGTCGTGGCCGTCCTCCGCGACCGGTTGCCGGCACCGCACCTTCGCTACGCCGGGGACCCGGAGCATCCGGTACGCACGGTCGCCGCGGTCGGTGGTGCGGGGGACGGGCTCATCGCGGCAGCGCTCGGCGCCGGCGTCGACGTCTACGTCACCGGCGACCTGCGCCACCACGTCACCCTGGATGCGCTCGAACAGGGGTTGGCGTTGATCGACGCCGGGCACCACGCGACCGAGGCGGCCGCGCTGCCGGCCTGGATCGTACGGATCGGGGCGGCTGCGACCGACCGGGGCCTGACCGCACCGGTGGTAGCGTCGGCCATCCCGACCGTCCCGTGGAGGTGACGTGGTCCAGTCCCCGAGCGATGCCGATCTCGATCGCTTGCTCGCCCTCCAAGCGGCCGACCACCACGTCCGCAAGGTGGAGCACCGTCTGGATGCGCTCCCCGAGCAACGTGCGCTCGACGAGGCGGTGGAGCGGGTCACCGCGCTCGAGACCCAGCTCGAGGCGCTGTCCGCCAAGCTCGAACGGGCCGGGTCGGAGCAGCGCACCCTCGAACGCGACATCGAGACGCTCGGCGCGCGTCGGGACGCCGAGCGGGTCCGGCTCTACGACGGCACGGTGACCAACCAGCGCGAGATGTCGTCGGTCGAGGCGGAGATCGAGTCCACCGAACGGCGTCTCGAGGAGCACGAGGAGGACCTGCTCGTCGTCCTCCAGACCGTCGAGGACCTCGAACGCCGCTGGACGGAGCTCGACAGCGAGCTGGTCGCGGCCCGGGCGCGGGTCCGGGGCGCCGAGGAAGCCCGGGACGAGGTCGCCAAGGCCCTGCTCGCCGAGCTCGGCGAGGCCAAGGTGGACCGCGACCGCGAGGCCGCCGGCCTGCCGGACGACCTGCTCACCAGCTACGAGCAAGCGGCGGCCCGCGGGGGCGGGACCGGCGTCGGCCACCTCGACGGGTTCGCGTGCTCGGCCTGCCGCATCGAGATGTCCCGCGCGGACGTCGACGAGCTGTACAAGGGCGGCAACCTGACCACCTGCCCCCAGTGCCGTCGCCTCCTCGTGGTCCGCTGAGCCGCACGTCCGGTCCGGGTCAGGCGTGGCTGAGTTCGGCAGCCGGTGGATACAGAGTCGTTGGTAACGAGCGGTCCTGTACTGGGGCGGCGTGTTGGAGTGA
>CAYSTY010000324.1:0-3270 GCA_964433685.1 uncultured Actinomycetota bacterium
GCACCGGGAAGTAGTCGTCGGTGTAACCGAGCACGTCCCGCGGGCAGGCCATCACGCAGGCGGCACACCCGGTGCACAGGCCCGTGTCCACCACCTCGCGGTACAGCTCACGCCAGTGCACGTCACCCACGATGCGCTCCCTCGGCTCCCGTCGGGCGCGGGTGGCCGCTGCCGACCGTACCGGCGCGGGCGGCTCCCGCCGGCACCCGTACCCCTCCGCGACCTCGGAACACGAGCGACGTGGCGAGGCAGCGGTGACCGACGCACCCTGCTGCTGGTCTTCCCGCTGGCGGTGGGGGTGCTGCTGAACGCGCTCGAGGAACCTCTGATGGTCAGACCAGCAGCCGACTCGTCGGACGCTGTTCGCGGGCGGCGCTGTAGGACCCCCACGCCTGGGTGAGCCGGGCCACGCCCTCCTCGAGCTGGCGTTCGGGGCAGGTGAACACCAGGCGGAGGGCGCGTCGGTTGCCGTCGTCCACCGACAGCGCCGGTCCCGGGACGACCACGACGCCGTACCGGGTCGCGTGCTCGGTGAACTCCTCGGCGTTGCCGCGCGGCAGCTGGCACCACAGCGACAGGCCGCCGGGTGGGAGCTGGAAGGTCCAGTCCGGGAGCTGGTCGCGCAGCAGCCGGGCGAGCAGGTCCCGGCGCGGACGCAGCTCCGCCCGACGTTCGGCCTGGACGACGGCCCGCTGCTCGATCAGCCGCAGGGCGATGACCTGGCTGACCAGCGGCGATCCGAGGTCCGCCACCGTCTTGACCGCCAACGTCCGCGTCGCCGCGTCCGCGGGGCTGCGCACCCAGCCGATGCGCAGTCCCGCCCAGTACAGCTTCGCGGTGGAGCCGAGGGTGTAGACCGGCGCGGCGAGGTCGTACGAGGCGATCGGGGGCGGCACCTCGACGTCGTCGAGGACCACCTCGCCCATCGCGAGGTCCTCGAGCACCGGGAGGCGGTGACGGGTGGCGAGCGCGGCGATGACCGCTCGCCGGTCGTCCGGCAGCACCGTGCCGGTCGGGTTGTGGAAGTGTGGCGTGACGTACAGCAGGCGCGGGTCGGACCGCTGGATGAGGTCCTCGAGCAGGTCGGTGCGCATGCCGTGCTCGTCGAGGGGGACCGGCACGGGGCGGGCACCGAACCGGCGGAAGGCATCGAGCGCCCCGGGGAAGGTGGGGCTCTCCACGAGGACGGTGTCGCCCGGGCGCAGGAGCTGGCGCGCCACCAGGGAGATGCCCTGGTGCGCTCCGGTGGTCACCACGATCTGTTCGGCGCCGGACGGCAACCCGTCGCGGGTGAACGCGGCCGCCACCTCGTCGCGCAGGGCCCGGTAGCCCTGGGGGAGGTAGCCGTGGTGCGCGGTGAGGGGCGCGACGTCCTCGTGCGTCAGGGAGGACAGCGTCGCGGTCACCGTGGGGGAGCCGAGCACGGCGGCGACCGACAGGTCGACCACGTCGCCGTCGGGCTCGTCCTCGTGCTCGCCGGGACCGGTGCGCTGCTCCCCACCGCCGGCCGACAGGAAGATGCGCTTGGTGGCGACCGCGTCGAGCCCGGCCTGCCCCTCGTCGGGGGTGCGCACCCAGGTGCCCGACCCCTGCCGGCTCTCGAGCCATCCGTCGGCCTTCAACCGGTCGTAGGCCGCGACCACGGTGGCGCGGCTGACCGTCAGGGCCTTGGCGAGCGCCCGCTCCGGCGGCAGGACGGTGCCGAGCGCGATCTCCCCACGATCGACCGCCCGCCGCAGCGCGTCGGCGAGCTGGCGGTACAGCGGGCCCTCACCGTCGAGGTCGTTCTGCAGCAGCGCGGCGAGGTGCGGACCACTCTCACGGATTGGCTCGTCCAACTGCGGTCCAATCTCGGTGTGCTTGCCGCTTGCACGCAGGCCAATGGCCGCGTACGGTACCTCACATCGGCACGGACCACCGGGAACGCTCCTCCCAAGCCCCCAGTGGACCGGTCCGAACGGACGGTGACCGTCTCCCTGGCACCTCCGACAACTGAAGACCCGCGCGGGCCTCACGCTCCCTCTCCCAACCGAGGCCCGACGCGCCGCTCAGGGGACGGACCCACCTCTCCCACAGCGGTTCTCCCACCGCCGGATGCATCCCTCTCCCAGGACGACATCCCCGGGTCCGAGCAACCCCCTGAGCGCACGACGTCCCCCCGGCCCTCCCACCGGGGGGACGCTTCTGTCTAGAGGTTGCCGCGGCGGGCCTGGGCGCGTTCGATCGACTCGAACAGGGCCTTGAAGTTGCCGACGCCGAAGCCCTTGGCGCCGTGCCGCTCGATCACCTCGTAGAACACCGTCGGACGGTCCTCGACCGGTTCGGTGAAGATCTGCAGCAGGTAGCCCTCGTCGTCGCGGTCGACCAGGATCCCGAGCTCCTGCAGGTCGTCCCACGACTCGTCGACCTCGCCGACCCGCTCCTTGGCGTCGAGGTAGTACTCCTCGGGCACGGTCAGGAAGCTCACCCCGTTCGCGCGCAGCTGGCGGACCGTGGCGACGATGTCGCCGGTCGACAGCGCCAGGTGCTGGACGCCGGGGCTGCCGTAGTACTGCAGGTACTCGTCGATCTGGCTCTTCTTCTTGCCCTCGGCCGGTTCGTTGATCGGCAGCTTGATGCGGCCGTGCCCGTCCCAGAGGACCTTCGACATCAGGGCGGTGTACTCGGTGGAGATCGCCTCGTCGTCGAAGTGGCGCAGCTGGCTGAAGCCCATGATCCGCTCGTAGAAGTGGGCCCAGGTGTCCATCTCGCCCTCCTCGACGTTGGCGACCACGTGGTCGACGCTGGAGAGACCGACCGGGCGGGCGAGCGGGTCGGAGGCGACCGGCTCGTACCCGGGCAGGTAGACGCCCGAGTAGTCGTCGCGCTGGACGAACGAGTGGATCGTGTCGCCGTAGGCGCGGATCGCGGCCCGCACGACCTTGCCGTGCTCATCCTCGAGCACCTCGGGCTCGGAGAACGCGGTGGCGCCACGCTGGACCGCCAGCGCGAACGCGTCCTCGGCGTCGGGGACCCGGAAGGCCACGTCGCGCACACCGTCGCCGTGCGCGGCCTGGTGGCGGGTGATCTCGTGGTCGGCGGTCAGCGCGGTGGTGAACACGAACCGGATGGCCCGCTGCTGCAGCACGTAGGAGGCGCGGTCGCGCACGCCGGTCTCCGGCCCCGCGTAGCCCACCAGCTCGAAGCCGAAGGCGGTCCGGTAGTAGTGGGCGGCCTGCTTGGCGTTGCCGACCCAGAACTCGATCGCGTCGTAGCCCTTCAGGGGCAGGT
>CAYSTY010000325.1:0-3270 GCA_964433685.1 uncultured Actinomycetota bacterium
GTGCGTGCGGCCTTCGGGCTCGACAGCGTGCTGCGGTCCTGGGAGGACGCGGTGGTGGGGGTGGCGCTGCCGCCCCGCGACGACGGGTGCCTGATGGGCCCCGTCGGCCCGGGGCGGCCGTGACCGGTCCCATCGGCCGTCGCCAGCTGATCGTCCTCGTCGCGGCTGGGGGGGTCGCGCTGGCCGGCACCGTCGCTGCGGTCCTCGAGGCCTGGGTGGTCGCCGTGGTGTGCGTCCTCGCGCTCGGCGGTCTCGTGTCGGTGATCGGCGCGGTGAGCCACCGACGGATCGGTGACACCGGTCGCCAGATCCGTCAGGTCCACCGACAGGTCCGCGACCTGGCGGGGACCGTCGACCATGTCGGATCCGACGTCGCGCGTCTCGCCGCCGCGGTCGAGCGCAACACCCGCCTGCTCGAGGAGCTGGGCGTCCGCACCGTGGAGGCGGATGAACAGACCCGTGACTCGCTCGAGCGCCTGCGCTACGAACCCACCGTCGAGATGGACGCGCTCCATCAGCTCCAGCGCCGGTTCCCGTTCGAGGGCCGCGTCCCCCTGGTGTGGGGGTGGGCGCTCTCGCCGGGGGCGTTGCTGCAGACCCTCGACCTGGTCGAGGACGTCGGAGCGCGCACCGTGGTGGAGTGCGGGTCGGGCCTGTCGACCCTGTACCTCGCGCGGGTGATGAAGGACCGCGGTGGGCGTGTCATCGCGCTCGAGCACACGGCCGACTTCGCCGAGGAGACCCGCGAGATGCTGCGACGTCACGGCCTCGCGGACGTGGCGGAGGTCCGCGACGCAGCGTTGGTCGAGGTCGACCTCGCCGGTGCACCCGTCACGTGGTACGAGCCGGCCGCGATCGACGACATCGCGGACGTGGACCTGCTGCTCGTCGACGGCCCCCCGAAGGCGACCGGCGACCTGGCCCGGTACCCCGCCGTGCCGTTGCTCGCGACGCGACTGTCGCCCGGCTGCGCCATCGTGCTCGACGACGCGCACCGCGGGGAGGAACGTGCCGTGGCAGCCCGCTGGCTCGCCGAGTTCCCGCAGCTGTCCCGGTCACGTTCCAGTACGCGGTACCAGGCGGTGCTGCGGTGGTCGGAGGGAGCCGGACCCGGCCGGTAGTACCCTCGCGCGCTTCCCCCCGGGCCGCTGCGTCGGCCGCTAGAACCGAGCGAGACCGTGCCGTGACCGCCGCCACGATGCCGCCGAGCGTGCAGACGCTCGGCGCTTCCGCGTACCGCGGGGACATCGACGGTCTCCGCGCCGTCTCGGTGCTCCTCGTGGTGGGCTTCCACGCCGGCGTGACGCCGCTCGCTGGCGGGTACGTGGGCGTGGACGTCTTCTTCGTCATCTCCGGCTACCTGGTCACCGGCATCCTGGTGCGGTCGGTGCTCGAACACGACCACATCTCGCTGCGGGACTTCTACGCCCGGCGGATCCGGCGGCTCCTGCCACTGTCGGCGACGGTCCTGCTCACCACACTCCTGGTGGGCCTGTGGGCGCTGCCGCCGTTGGGCCGACGTGGTCTGCTGGGCGACGCGACGGGGGCGGCGCTCTACGTCGCCAACTGGCGGTTCGCGGGCCAGGCGACGGCGTACTCCGACCACGCGGTGACCGACGGGCTCCTGCTGCACTACTGGTCGCTGTCGATCGAGGAGCAGTTCTACCTCCTCTGGCCGCTGCTGATCGTCGCCGCCGCAGCCCTCGTACGTCGACGTCCGCACCGGTTCGTCCCGGTCGTGACGGGGCTCCTGGTGCTCGTCGTCGGTGGTTCGTTCGCCGCGTCCGTCGTGCTGACCTCCCGCCTGGGGCCTGAGGCCTACTACCTCACGCACACCCGGCTCTGGGAGATGGGCGCCGGGGCGCTGCTGGCCCTCGGTCTGCCCCGCCTGCGGCCGCTGGCGCCCCGTCTGGCCGGCGCGGTGGCTGGCGGTGGGTTGGCGGCGATCGCCGTGGCGGCCCTCACCTACGACGCCGAGACCCCGTACCCGGGCTACCTGGCGCTCGTCCCGACCCTCGGCGCGGTCGCCGTCATCGCGGCCGGGGCGCGGTCGCGGAACCGCTTCGGGCAGGCCCTCGGGATCCGGCCCCTGCGTTACCTCGGACGGCTCTCGTACGCGTGGTACCTGTGGCACTGGCCGGTGATCGGCCTCGCCCTGCTCACCCGCGACCGGTTGGAGGTCGACGCGGGGGACCAGGTCGTGATCGCGGTGGCTGTCGTCGTCTCCCTGGGACTGTCCGCGCTCAGCCACCGGTTCGTCGAGAACCCCCTGCGGCACGCGCCTTGGCTGGAGGCTGCGACGTGGCGGAACCTGGCCTTCGGGTTCGCGTTGACCGCCCTGCCGGTGGTCGCGGTGGTGGCGTTCTCCGTCCTCGGCGACACGGGGCGCAGCGCGCTGGAGGTGGGCGCGGACGCGATGACGCCGGTCGAGGCCAGCGAGGACGTGGTGAGCGTCGGTCCGGAGGATTGCCACGCCGACCAGCACAGCGTCGCACCGTCGCTGCCGTGCGCCTTCGGTGACCTCGAGGCGCGCTCGACGGTGGCGCTCGTCGGGGACAGCCACGCGCGCCACTGGCTGCCCGCGCTGGACGCGGTCGCCGCGGACCGTGGGTGGCGCCTGCTGTCGCTCACCAAGAGCGCGTGCACGCCGTTCGACGTGACCACGTGGAACGAGAACTTCGAGCGGGAGTACGTCGAGTGCGAGGCGTGGCGGCGTGCGGTCATCGACCACCTCGCTGACCTGGACGACCTCGAACTCGTGATCGTCAGCCAGTCGTCGGGTCAGCGTGGCGCCGTCGTCGACGAAGGGGAGCGGGACCTCGACGACAGACGTTTCGCCCGCACCTGGGGCGAGGGCGCCGCGAGGTCGTTCGCGCGGTTGACCGACGCCGCGGACCACGTGGTCGTCCTCCGCGACACGTACTGGTCACCGGAGGACGTGCCCGGCTGTCTCTCGGCGAACACCGACGATCCGTCCGCGTGCGCGCTGACCCGGGCGGAGCACGGCAACCGTGACGAGCCGATGTTCGACGCCACCGCGGCGGTCGCACCGCCCGAGGTGTCGTTCCTCGACCCGCGACCGTTGGTGTGTTCCGACGACCCGTGCGCGATGGTGACCGCCGACGGAATCATCAAGTACCGCGACCGGCACCACCTCACCGAGACGTTCTCCCTACAGCTCGCCGACGAACTCGGGCGCGCCATCGACGAGGTACGCAACCGCTAACCTCGCGCGTCGCCTTCTCTCGCTTCCGGAGCCCAGCAGTGTCG
>CAYSTY010000326.1:0-3262 GCA_964433685.1 uncultured Actinomycetota bacterium
CACCTCAGCGCGCTCGCACGACGAGTTCGGCCTGGTGCAGCCGCGCGAGCGTCTCGTAGCCGAGCACGCCCATGGCGCGACGCAGCCCGCCGACGAGGTTCACGCTGCCGTCGTCACGGTGCGCCGGACCCTCGAGGATGACCTCGAGCGGCCCGAGCGACTCGACGCGGTCGTAGCGCCCCCGCGGCAGGGTGTGGTGCGCGGCCGACACGCCCCAGTAGGCACCCCGCCCCGGCGCCTCGTCGGCGGCGGCGAGCGGCCGACCGAGCATGGCCGCGTCGGCACCGCAGGCGATCGCCTTGGCCAGGTCGCCCCCGGTCCCGATCCCGCCGGCGGCGATGACGTGGACGTAGCGGCCCGACTCCTCGAGGTAGCGGCTGCGGGCGGCGGCGACCTCGGCGATCGCGGTCGCGAGCGGGACGTGGATGCCGAGGGCGGCCTCGGTGGTGGAGACCGACGAGGCGCCGAGCCCCACGAGCACGCCGACGGCCCCGGTCCGCATCAGGTGCAGCGCGGACTTGCCCGACGCGACCCCGCCCACGACCACCGGGATGTCGTAGCGGGCGGTGAACGAGCGCAGGTCGAGCGGTTCGTGGTCCTCGTCGGTGACGTGCTGGGCCGTGACCACCACACCCTGGACGACGAGCAGGTCGAGCCCCGCTTCGAGCGCCGCCCGGTGGTAGCGCTCCACCTTCCCGGGCGTGAGGCTGCCGGCCGCGAACCCGCCGGCCTTCAGCTCCTCGACCCGGCGGCCGATCAGCTCCTCCTTGACCGGCTCGTGGTACAGCTCCTGCAGGCGCACGGTCGCCGCCGGGCCGGGCTCGAGCTGTGCGATCTCGGCCAGGACCTCGTCGGCGTCCTCGTAACGGGTCCACAGCCCCTCGAGGTTCAGCACCCCGACACCGCCGAGCTGCCCGAGCGTCGCCGCCGTCGCCGGTGAGGTCACCGCGTCGAGCGGCGAGGCCATGATCGGCAGGTCGAAGCGGTAGGCGTCGAGCGCCCACGACAGGTCGACCAGGTCGTGCCCCCGCGTGCGGCGGGAGGGCACGAGCGAGATGTCATCCAGCTCGTAGCCGGTGCGGGCGCGGCGGGCGCCGCCGATGGTGGTCTCGAGCACGACGGCTCCGGGTGTGGAGGGACGGTGAGGACCGGAGCGTAGGGCAGTCAGGGCAGCTCGAACCGCGAGACCAGCTCGGTCTCCCGGCGCGGCGCCGTGGTGACCTCGACGGTCGAGGTGGGGACGGGCTCGTCACCACCGAACCGCAGGCCGGTGCAGGCGCGCTCGTCCGGGCCGAGGACGTCGACGGCGAGCCGTCCGTCCGCCGTGAACGAGCCGACGACGGGGTCGAGCCCGTCCCGCGCGAGCTCGACCGTCGTCCCGTCGACCCTCGCGGCGACCGACGGGTCGAGGTGCCAGCGGACGCGGACCGGCCGATCCGCGTCGGTCGTCACGCGATCGGTGACCGCGACCACCCCCGCCTCCTCGTCGATGACGACCTGGCGCTCGAACCGGACGCCATCCAGCCGCTCGTTGACGCCGGTCGCGCTGAGGGGCCGCCCGTCGAGGTCGACCTGCGTCAGCCGGGTCGCACCGACGCGATCGTCGGTCCGCGGCAGCTCGATGCCCCCGACCACGGCGATGTTGTGCGCGTCCTGCGAGTAGGCGCACCGCACGAGCGGGTCGTCCATCGTGTAACCCTGCGGCCCGAGCTCGGTCAGCAGCGGTCCGTCGTGGTAGAGCCACACCGACAGGTCGTCGGCGTGCTTGTGGTAGTCGCCGTGGTAGGCCGCGGTGAAGTGCAGGTAGCTGCCGCGTCCGTCATCGCCCCACCGGTCACGCCAGATCACGTAGCCGGCGTCCTCGAACGCGATCGTGGTGTGCTCGGGAGCCTGGCCCTCCGCCCCGCCGGTCGCCGCGAACAGGTAGCCCGGGTCGTCCCACAGCCGGTCGTTCGGGGTGCCACGTGTGAAGGTGTCGGACACGAGCGGCCAGGTCCCGTCCGGCTGCACGACGTGGGTCGCGTAGGCCGCCATCCGAGCGTGGAGTCCGATCAGGTCGTCGGCACCGTCGTCGTCCCCGAACGTGCGCAGCAGCCGTGCCTCGCGCACCGCCGAGGCGGCGATGAGTTGGTGGTAGGCGGGCGCGTGCTCGAGGTGGACGCCGTCGGCGCTGACCGTCGCGCGGTAGTAGTCCACGAGGCGCTCACGGGCGGTGTCCCAGCCGGACGCGGTCAGGTCGCCACCGAGGCCACGCACCGCGAGGTAGCCGGCGGCGAGCAGGGCCGCCCGGTCCTGGAACATGCCGTGGTTGGTACCGGTCGAGTGGAACTCGTCGTCGAGCAGCAGCTCGAGGTGGTCCGCGATCGCACCGGTGAGGCGCTCACGTCGCTCACGGTCCCGATCGTCGAGTCCCACGGTCGCGTCGAGCCGCTCCAGCGCGTCGTGCAGGCGGATGAGCGCCGTGGTGCGGCGGGCGGTCGTCTCGTCGTGCCACGCCATGTGGGACGCGGGCGCCACACGCGGGTTGCGTTCGGTCCAGTCGTCGACCAGTTCGTGCGCGAGTTCGAGATCCTCGGGGCGTTCGGTCGCCACCAGATCGTGCACGAACAGCAGGCTGTGCAGGAGCCGCAGCTCGGAGGTCGAACCGCCCTCCTCCCAGCCTCCCCAGGGCACGCCGTCGGTGACATCGATGCTCCCCCCGTCACGCAGGTGCAGCTCCCCGACGTGCAGCGCATCGGCGACCTCCGTGCTCGCCTGCCCGCCGAGCGGGTTGTCGAGCTGGTCGCGCACGATCCCGAGCCTGGCGTCCTCGGGATCCGCCCGGTCGCTGCGGTCAGCGGCGGAGGTGTCCCCACCGGGGGGACCCGCGGGGTCCGACGTCCCGTCCCGGCCCCCCTCGACGCACCCGGCGAGCACCGCGAGCACGAGCAGGACGGGGAGGACCCGACCGTGACGCGACGCAACACCTCGGAACGCCACCGTGCTCCCCTGTGTCGTGCCGCCGGTGTCGGACGGATGCTAGGCGGCGCCCACGACCCGACACGCACGCCGCTCGGGCGTAGGCTCCCCGACACGGCACGACGCACGCGGGACGACGGAGGTGGTGTGAGCGACGACGACGGGTTCGACGAGGACGCCTTCGATGGCGACGGGCAGGACGACGACTTCGACGACGAACCGCTCGACGAGCACGAGACGGCGCTCGTCCGTCAGGACCTGATCGACCTCGCCGACTTCCGCGCGACCTTCGAGGCCGAGGGCT
>CAYSTY010000327.1:0-3235 GCA_964433685.1 uncultured Actinomycetota bacterium
GGCACCGCTCCGGGTTCGACCAGATCATCCAGGGCGAGGCGGGCCTGATGGGCGTCACCGGCCCCGTCGGTGGGCCGCCCACCAAGGTGGGCGTGCCGATCACCGACATCCTGTCCGGCATGTTCGGCGCCCAGGGCGTCATCGCCGCGCTGTACGAGCGCGAACGCAGCGGCAAGGGCCAGCGGGTCACCACCTCGCTGCTCGCGTCGGCCGTCGCGGTGCACACCTTCCAGGGCACCCGGTGGACGCTCGCCGGCGAGGTCCCCGAACCGGGCGGCAACCGCCACCCGACCATCGCGCCCTACGGCGCCTTCACCTGCGCCGACGGGCACGTCAACGTCGCCGTCGGCTCGGAGGGGCTGTGGCGCCGGTTCGCGCCGACCGTCGGGCTCGATCCCGACGACCCGCGCTACGCGACCAACCCGCTGCGGGTGGAGCACGTCGACGAGCTGACCGCCGACATCGACGCCTCCCTGCTGTCCGACACCGTCGACGCCTGGATGGCGAGGTTCGACGAGGCGGGCGTGCCCGCGGGACGCATCCGGACCATGGACCAGGTGTACGACTCGGCGCAGCTCGCCCACCTCGAGCTCGTCGACCACGTCACCCACCCGACCGCCGGCGAGCTCGCCCTGCCCGGCGCGCCCGTGCGGTGGTCGCGGTCGGGACGCCGCCCACCCGAACCACCGCCGACGCTCGGCCAGCACACCGCCGAGGTCCTGCGGGACCACGGCCCGGACGGTGCGACCGGGCCGGACCCGTCCGCGCACCGCTAGCGTGGACGGTCGACCTGCCCAGCCACGACCGACCCCAGCGACGAGGTAGCACGTTGGCCATCCCCACACCCCACCTGAGCGCCGCCGCCGGTGACTTCGCGGAGGCGATCCTGCTGCCCGGCGACCCGCTGCGCGCCAAGCACATCGCCGACAACCACCTCGACGGGGCTCGGCAGGTCAACGCCGTGCGCAACGCCTTCGGCTACACCGGCACCTACGAGGGGATGCCGGTGTCGGTCCTCGGGACCGGCATGGGGATCCCGTCGGCGTCGCTGTACAGCCACGAGCTGATCGCCGAGTACGGCGTCCAGCGCCTCGTGCGCGTCGGGTCCTGCGGTGCGGTGCAGGACCAGCTCGCCCTGCGCGACGTGGTGCTCGGCGTCGGGGCGTGCACCGACTCGACGGTGAACCGGGCGCGGTACGGCGGGCTCGACTTCGCCGCCATCGCCGACTTCGACCTGCTGCGCGCCGCCGCCGAGGCCGCCGAGGCCCGCGGCATCGAGGTCCACGCCGGCAACATCCACAGCTCCGACCTGTTCTACGACCCGCGCGCCGAGTCGGGCTACTTCGAACGTATGACGAAGATGGGCGTCCTGGCGGTCGAGATGGAGGCCGCCGGGATCTACGGCGTCGCGGCCGAGCTCGGCGCCCGCGCGTTGACCGTCCTGACCGTCAGCGACCACATCCTGCGCGGCGAGGCGACCACCTCCGAGGAGCGCCAGACCTCGTTCGACCGGATGGTCAAGGTCGCGCTCGACGCGCTGGTGCGCGACGCCGAACGACGGTGACCCCGCCCGCGGTTCGGCTGGACTCGCCCACCGCGGTGGCGGCGGCGCTGGCCGAGCAGCGCTACCTCGCCGACCGTGGCCTGGCCACGGCGCTCCACCTCGCCCTCCGGCTCGGCCGGCCGCTGCTGCTCGAGGGCGACGCCGGCGTGGGCAAGACCGAGGCCGCCAAGGCGCTGGCGGTCGCGCTCGACGCCCAGCTCGTGCGCCTGCAGTGCTACGAGGGCATCGACCGCGCCCAGGCCCTCTACGCGTGGGACCACCCGCGCCAGCTGCTGCACCTGCGGACGCTCGAGGCGTCGGGGGAGCGGCCCGCCGACCACGAGTCCGAGCTGTACGGCGAACGGTTCCTGCTCGCCCGGCCGCTGCTGCAGGCGCTGCGGCTCGGGGACCGCGGCGTCCTCCTCGTCGACGAGATCGACCGCGCAGACGACGAGTTCGAGGCGTTCCTGCTCGAGCTGCTCTCCGACGCACAGGTGTCGATCCCCGAGCTCGGGACCGTGCGTGCCACCTCGCCGCCGGTGGTGATCGTGACCTCGAACCGGACCCGCGAGCTGTCCGACGCGATCAAGCGGCGCTGCCTCTACCACTGGATCGAGCACCCGGACCGCGACCGCGAGGCCGCCATCGTCCGCCTGCGCGCCCCCGAGGTGCCCGACGCGATCGCGACGCAGGTGGCCGACGCGGTGGCGGTGCTGCGTCGCCTCGACCTCCACAAGCCGCCCGGGGTGGCCGAGACCATCGACTGGGCCCGTGTCGTCGCCGACGCCGGGTTCGACCGCGAGGTGGTGACCGACACCCTCGGCGTGGTGGTCAAGGACCGCGACGACCTCGAGGTGGTGCGCGGCGCGCTGGACGAGGTCCTCGGCGCGTGACCCGCGACGGTGCCGACGTGGTGACCGCGCTGGCCGTGGGGCTGCGGGAGGCGGGCGTCGCGGTCGCGACCAGCCAGGTGGTCACCTGCGGGCGGGCACTCGCCGAGGTCGACCCGCACGACCTCGCCGACCGCTACTGGGCCGGCCGGTTGACGCTGCTGACCGACCGCGCGGACGTGCCGGCGTACGACCGCGTGTTCGCCGCCGTGACCCGGGACCGTGACTTGCCCTCGTACGGCGACCGGCCGGAGGACGACGACGAGGCCACCGACGACGTCGAGGTAGCCGTCGACGGTGGGGTGGACGCGGCCAACGACCCTGGCGGGGAGGACCCCGACGAGGTGGGGGAGGTGCTGACCGCGGGTGGTGTCGCCGCCGTCCGCGAACGGTTGCGCCACCGCCGCTTCGACCGTGCGAGCCCCGAGGAGCTCGAGCGGATCTGGGCCGCGGTCGCGGCGCTGCAGGTCGCGGTGCCGGAACGCACCTCGCGGCGCACCACCGCCGGTCGTCGCGGCGAGCTGGACCTGCCTCGGACCCTCGAACGGGCGGTGGCCAGCGACGGCGAGCTGATGGACCGCGCGTGGCGGGAGCGTCGCCGCCGCCCCCGTCCGCTCGTGCTCCTCCTCGACGTCTCCGGGTCGATGGCGGGACACGCCCGGGCGATGCTGCGGTTCGCCGCCGCGGCCGCGAAGGCCGGGGGGGAACGTGGCGGCGCCCGTGGTGCCGGCGCGGGTGGTGCTGGCGTGGGTGGTGCGGGCGCGGGTGGTGCGGGCGCGGGTGGTGCGGGCGCGGGTGGTGC
>CAYSTY010000328.1:0-3231 GCA_964433685.1 uncultured Actinomycetota bacterium
GGGGCGTGGTGGCGGACGGGAACCCGCGGATGCGCGGGTTCACGGCGCCGGTGTCGACTGCAGGGGCGTGGTGGCGGACGCGAACCCGCGGATGCGCGGGTTCACGGCGCGCCGCACCGCGCGGCGCCGCGTGCGCCGGGCTCAGCTGCGACCGCGGGTCGCCTCGCCGCGGACGAGCCGGGCCCGCTGCGGACCCAACGTCGCGACCGGGTCACGTGCCGACTGGAAGCCCGCCTTGTAGACCGACCAGCGCGTGCACACGCTGCCGGCGAGCACCAGCGCCGACCCGACCAGCGCCAGGGGACGGCGTCGACCTCCGCCCGCGGCGACCAGCGCCGTCCCCGCGAACGTGGCGATGCGTGCAGCCGTGTGGAACCGGCCCGCCTCCTCGCGGTCGTACACCTCGCCGATCTGTCCGAGCCGGCGCCGCATCGTCTCGTCCACGGCCAGCTCGGTGACCGCACCGACGATCGCCGAGCGCCGTGCCGCATCCGCGTGCGCCGCCGGGGTCGTCAACGTCGCTGCCGCCCCCGCCGCGGCCAGGCCGCTCGCGGAGAACAGCATCGGTAGCTCACGGCGTGCCTCGTGCCACACCGGGATCGAGGTGTCGGCCACCAACGCGCCGGTGTAGACCGTCATCCCCGCGCCGAGCACCGCCGCACCGACGTCGGTCACCCCGCGCAGCCACCGCAACCGGTCGATGTGCTGCAACCCGACCGCCACGACGGCGGCCCCCGAGTACGACGCCAGGATCCAGCTACCGACGCTCATCACCGACGTCGGCTTGAACACCCGCAGCATGTTGAGGAACCGTGCCGGGCGACCGAGGTCGGCGATCAACAACGGCGGACTCACCCCCGCGCCGACGGCCGCGACCCACCGCGACCGCCGCGCCAGGACGTCGTTGCCGGTGATGCGGGCCGCCAGCACCATCACCGACGACGCCCCCGCCATCCCGCCGGCGAACAGGTACCACGGCACCTCCCAGGTCCAGGCCGGCTCCTTGAGGACCGGCCGTCCGTGGTAGGTGGGCACCGACACACGCGTGCCGTCACGGTCCACGTACTCGCGCACGTCGTGACCCACGGAGCGGTCGGCGTCCGGTGCCGACGGGGCACGCCCGGCGGCGACGTCGGCGTGGTCCGTGCGGCTCATCGGCGCCCACCCGCGGCGAACGCGGTCGCCACCGCCGCACCCAACCCGACCGCCGCCGCGCCCGCCCAGCGCCAGATCGCGGGCAGCTGACGCGTGGGGGTCACCGGCGCCGGCGGCAGCCCGTAGACCTCCGGGTCGTCGAGCAGCAGGAAGAACGCACCGTTGCCACCGACCCCGTCGTCCGGGTCCGCGCCGTAGAGCTGCACGCCCGGCACCCCGGCCGCGATCAGGTCCTCGGCCCGGCCGGCCGCCCGCTCACGCAGCTCGTCGAGCGGCCCGAACTGGATCGAATCGGTCGGGCAGGCCTGGGCACAGGCCGGCTGCTGCTCACCGCGCATCCGGTCGTAACACAGCGTGCACTTGAACGCGCCGCCACCACCGGGCTGGCCGGGGGAGCGGCGCTCGATCACGCCGTACGGGCACGCGGTCACGCAGTACCCGCAGCCGTTGCACACCTCGTCCTGCACCACGACGGTCGAGAACTCGGTGTAGAAGATCGCGCCGGTCGGGCACACCTCGAGGCAGGCCGCCTCGGTGCAGTGCTTGCAGACGTCCGAGCTCATCAGCCAGCGGAAGTTCG
Organism: uncultured Actinomycetota bacterium; assembly: GCA_964433685.1. Lineage (GTDB taxonomy): Bacteria > Actinomycetota > Nitriliruptoria > Nitriliruptorales > Nitriliruptoraceae > Nitriliruptor. Next base: position 1,736 of record CAYSTY010000328.1, read on the forward strand.
CGATCCCGGCCGGTGCCTCCTCCGCGCCGCCGAAGATGGGGACCTCACGCTGTTCCTCGCTGCCGTGCGCGCCGGGGGGCAGCCCCGGGTCGTCGCCGAACCACTCGAGACCGACCCGTCCCGTCGGTGCGCCCGGCGCCGCACCCGCGGCCGCCGGGACGTGCCCGGCCGGCTGTTCGATGAAGGCGACGTGCCGCCACGAGTCGGCACCGAGGTCGCCGGTGTTGTCCATCGAGTGGCCGGTGAACCCGGACTCCTCGCGCGCGGGGACCTGGTTCCACTCCTTGCACGCGACCTCGCACGCCTTGCACCCGATGCAGATCGAGGTGTCGGTGAAGAAGCCGAAGCGGGTGCCCTCGCTGCCGCTGACCGGTCCGCCGCTGTGGGTCAGCAGGTCGCTGGCGTGGCTGGAGTGGGTCACCGCGGTCCCGTTCGTCGTCCGTCTGACGCGAGGCGTTCTCGGCGGACCGCATCGGGGTCCTGACCGTGTCGCTCGACCAGACGCCTCAGGCCCGCGTCCCGGGGCCGGCGGCCGGGCACGATGTCGCAGGTCGCGCCCTTGACCTCCTGGATGTGCACGTTCGGGTCCATCGCGATCGCGAACAGGTCGTTGGCCGCGTCACCGGGCGCGGTCCCGTTCGGACCCCAGTGGTAGGGCAGACCCACCTGGTGGATCGCGGCGCCACCCACCTTGAGGGGCGCGATCCGTTCGGTGACCATCACGCGGGCCTCGATGGCGGACCGGGTGGTGATGATCGTCGCCCAGCCGCCGTGGGTGAGCCCGCGTTCGGCGGCGAGGTCGGGGTGGACCTCGACGAACATCTCGCGGGCCAGCTCGGCCAGCCGCGTCCCGAAGCGGCTCATCCCGCCGGCGGTGTGGTGCTCCGCGATCCGGTAGGTGCTCGCCACGTACGGGTAGGCGCCAGCACGCGGGTGGTCACCGACGGGGTTGTGAGGGTTGTGCTCGTGCGGGAGGTCCCCGGTGAGCGGGTTGGCCCGGACCGGATGGAGCGCGTTCTCCACCGGGGATTCGAACGGTTCGTGGTGCATCGGCAGGGGGCCGTCGAGCAGCCCGGCGGGAGCCCACAGCCACCCCTTGCCGTCCGCCTGCATCAGGAACGGGTCGTCGCCGTTGAGCGCATCCACGCCGGTGGCATCCGGGTCGGAACGGTGGTCGGGCCGCATCGTCGGCGAGAAGTCGGGCGTGTCGAGCCCGGTCCACCGCTGCTCGTCCTCGTCCCACCACAGGTACCGCTTGCGTTCGGACCACGGCACCCCGTCGGTGTCGGCGGACGCCCGGTTGTAGAGCATGCGGCGGTCGTTGGGCCACGCCCACCCCCACTGCTGCGCGGCCGGCCCCATCTCGGTCCACGGGGTGCGGCGAGCGGTCTGGTTGACCCCGTCCGCGTAGGCGCCGGCGTAGATCCAGCAGCCGCAGGCGGTCGAGCCGTCGTCGGCGAGGTCGTTGAAGGTGGCCAGCGGCTCCCCGTCGGCGT
>CAYSTY010000329.1:0-3217 GCA_964433685.1 uncultured Actinomycetota bacterium
CCCGGCAACAGCGGTGACGCACCCGGACGCTCCGGCGACGCACCCGGCCGCTCCGGCGACGCACCGGGACGATCCGGCGACGCACCGGGACGTTCCTCTGGCGCAGGCTGACCCGGACGTTCACCCGATGCGGGGGAGCTCCTGCTGGCGCGTCGCCACCTCGGCGAACAGGTCGCCGTGCTCGGCGACCCGTGCTCGGACGTCGTCGAGGTCGTGGACGAGCGCCCCCTCGGCCGCCCCGACCGCGTCGGTCACCTCGTCCCAGGTGACCGGGGTGGACACCGTCGGGCGAGGCCGCGCCCGCAGCGAGTACGCGCACACCGTGGTCTTGGTCAGGTGGTTCTGGTACCAGTCGATCAGGACCTTGCCGGGCCGCAGCTTCTTGTCCTGCTTGGCGACGATCAGGTCGGGGTGGCGCGTCTCGAGCAGGCTCGCGACCGCCTGCGAGAAGCTGCGGCTGCGCGCGTAGGTCATCGACGGGTCGTGCAGCGGCACGTACAGCTGCAGACCCTTGGAGCCGGAGGTCTTCGGGAAGCTGGCCAGGCCGAGCCCGTCGAGCACCTCGCGGATGCGCGACGCCACCTCGGCGCAGGTGCGCACGTCGGCGGGCGCTCCCGGGTCGAGGTCGAACACGACGGTGGTGGGCACGGTCGTGTCCGGTGCCGCCCCCATCGTCACGTGCAGCTCGAGCGCTCCCATGTTCGCCGCCCACGCCAGCGCCGCCACCTCGGCCAGGTCGCAGTGGTCGACGACCTTCCCCCCGGAGCCCACCCGACCGGGCTTCTCCCGCCCCTCGCGTCCGAGCTGGACCGTGCCGAGCCACTCGGGCGCGTGCGGCGGGCAGCGCTTCTCGAAGAACCCCTCGGACTCGACGCCGTCGGGGAAGCGTTTGAACGTCACCGGACGCCCGGCGAGGTGGGGCAGCATCGCGTCGGCCACCGCGACGTAGTAGCGCAGCACCTCGGCCTTGGTGGTCCCCGTCGCCGGGTAGAGCACCTTGTCGAGGTTGGAGACCGACAGCTCGCGCTCGCCGACGCGGACGGTGGTGCGGGTGCTGGCCACCGAGCGCTAGGCCGACTCGGCGGAGTCGGCTCGGGCTCGGGCCGCATCCTGACCGGCGTCCCGCGCCGCCGACAGGGAGGCCTCGAGCGCCGCGACCAGGTCGACCACGTCGCCGGCCTCACGTTCGAGCTCGGGTGCGGCGGTGATGTCCTCACCGGCGGCCTTGCGCTCGATCAGGTCGAGGACCTGCTCGCGGTAGGTGTCGTGGTAGCGCTCGGGTTCCCACTCGACGGTCATCGACTCGATGAGCTGGTTGGCCATGGCCAGCTCGCGCTCGGAGGGCACGACCTCCTCCCCCGGCAGCCCGTCGAGCTGCGTGGTCGGCACCACCTCGTCGTGGTAGACGACGGTCGACACCGCCAAGGCGTCCCCGACCGGACGGATCACCGCCAGGTGCTGTTTGGTGCGCAGCACGAACCGCGCGACGGCGGCCTTGCCCGACTCGCGCATCGCGGTGTGCAGCAGGGCGTACGGCTTGGCCGCGGTGTCACCGGGCACGAGGTAGTACGACGAGTCGTAGTAGAGCGGCTCGATGTCGGCGAGCTCGACGAAGTCCTCGATCTCGATCGAGCGCGTGGTCTCCGGCGCCAGGGCGCGCAGCTCCTCCGGCTCGAGGACCACGTAGCGGTCGGGAGCGATCTCGTAGCCCTTGACCATCTCCCCGCTCGACACGTCCTCACCGTCGGCGGCGGCGACCTTGCGGTAGCGGACGCGCGAGGCGTCCTCGCGGCGCAGCTCGCGGAACCGCACGTTCTTACGGTCCACGGCGGTGACGAGCTTGACCGGGATGTTGACCAGCCCGAAGCTGATGGCGCCGCTCCAGATGGCGCGTGGCACGTGCCTCACCTCCCTCGCGCGTCGGTGCGCGCCCCAGACGGTAGCGCTGTGCGCACGCGGCGACGAGGCCGGATCAGCCCCGTTCACCGGGGTCGTCGAGGCGGACGTCCTCGGGGGCGACGTCGTCGCGGAGCCCCAGCCAGACCGGTTGCCGCAGGCGCCCCTCCCCCGTCAGGCCCCGGTAACGCACCGTGCCGACCAGTGTGGGGGTCACGAACCTTGCGTCACGGGCGGCCAACGACGTGGCGAAGGGCGAGGTGTCGCTCGGTTCGAGCCGCTCGCGGACCTCGACGCCGGCACGCCCCGCCAGGCCCGAGCCGACCGCGCCGAGCTCCTGCAGCAGCCCGTCGTGGTCGTAGGCCCCGACGACGACGGCACCGAGGCGGCGGCTCGAGGTCGCCCCTGCCCGCGCACCACCCTCCGGTCGCCAGGCACCGACGACGACGTCGCGACGCTGGGCGAACGGGAGCTTGATCCAGTCGGTCGACCGCGCGCCCGGGCGGTAGGTGCTGCCGAGCCGCTTGCTGACCACCCCCTCGTCCCCCCGGGCGCGAGCGATCTCCAGCAGCTGCACCACGTCGTCGGTGGCGGGGGGCACCTGGATCCGTCCACCGTGCAGCCCGAGCCCCTCGAGGAGGGCGCGGCGTCGTTCCACGGGTTCGTCGAGGACGGTGCGACCGCCGCAGGCCAGCACGTCGAAGACCACGTACAGGACCGGGGTGGCGGCCGCCGCACGCCGGACGCGGGCCGGGTCGCGCAGCTGCAGGCGAGGTTGCAGCCGCGAGAACGAGGCGGCACCGGCGTCGTCGAGGACGATCACCTCACCGTCGAGGACCGCCGGACCGTCGATCCGCGTGGCCAGGTCGCCGAGTTCCGGGTAGGACACCGTCACGTCCGCGCCGCTGCGCGAGCGGAGCACGAGACCACCGTCGCCGTCGAGGTGGGCCAGCACCCGGGCACCGTCCCACTTGATCTCGTGCAGGAAGCCGTCGGTGACGTCGGTCACGTCACCCGGGGTGGCGAGCATGGGGCGCCACCTCGACGTCACCTCCACCGCCTGACCTCTCTCGACGCGCTCGTCCACCGGCCCTCGGGCGCGACACCGTTGCCCCGTCGCGGCGCCCCGCCCGCGCGGGATGCCCCGGCGGCGACGCTAGCCTCCGTCGGCTCGCGACCGCGCCCGAACTCGCCCGGAAGGTCCGCCCCGTGCCCCAGACCGCTCGTCCGGAACCGCCGGCCGGCCTGCGACGGGTCACCGACGACGACGCCGAGGCGCTCATCGCGCTCATCGGTGCCGCCTACGCCGAGTACCCCGGCT
>CAYSTY010000330.1:0-3197 GCA_964433685.1 uncultured Actinomycetota bacterium
CTACAGCTACTCCCAGCGCGCCATCACCAGCGGCGCGAGCGCCATCGTCAACAACCTCGGCCTGATCCGTTCGCTGCAGTTCCCGCGGGCGGTGCTCCCCGTCGCCTCCGTCGCCCGCGAGACCATCGCCTTCGGCTGGTCTGCCCTCGTCCTCGTCGGTCTGCTCGTCGTGTCCGGGATGTACCCCACATGGTCGTGGCTGACGGCCATCCCCGTGTTCCTGCTGTTCGCCACCTTCAGCACCGGGTTCGCGCTGTTCGTCGCGCGGCTGACCGACAGCACCCGCGACATCACCAACGTCCTGCCGTTCGTGTTCCGCCTCGGGTTCTACGCCTCGGGCGTGCTGTTCCCCGTGGACCGTTTCGTCAGCGACGAGCGGGTGCTGAACCTGTTCCTGATCAACCCGTTCTTCGTCTTCCTCTCGCTGCTGCGTCACGCCCTGCTGGTCGACGCCGGCATCCGCAACGTGCCCGGACTGTGGCTGTCGGCGGCGATCTGGACCCCGGTGGCGCTCCTCGGCGGGTTGCTGTACTTCCGCGCCGGCGAGAAGAGCTACGGCCGTGGATGACCCCGTGACCGACGAGCAGCTCGACGAGGCACCGAAGCGGCGCTTCGACATCGCGCCGCGCATCGCCACCGAGCACGTGACGGTCAAGCTCGAGGACCTGCACGTCGACTACCGCGTCTACGAGGACCGCCGGCCGCGGCTGCGGGACGTGCTCACCCGGCGGCAGACCTCGCGCAAGTTCCGCGAGATCCACGCCGTGCAGGGCGTCGACCTCGTCGCCCACAGCGGCGAGGCCATCGGCCTGGTCGGCCGCAACGGGTCGGGCAAGTCCACCCTCCTCAAGGCGCTCGCCGGCCTGCTGCCCCCCACCCGGGGCGCCGCGTTCGCGACCTCGGAACCGTCGCTGCTCGGCGTCGGCGCCGCGTTGCAACCGAACATGTCCGGGCGTCGCAACATCGAGCTCGGCCTGCTCGCGCTCGGGTTGCCCAAGGACGACGTGGCGGCTCGGACCGCCGAGGTGAGCACCTTCGCCGGCCTCGACGACTTCATCGATCTGCCCATCCGGACCTACTCGTCGGGGATGCGCGCGCGCCTGTTGTTCTCGATCGCGACCTCGGTCCGGCCGGAGATCCTCCTCGTCGACGAGGCCCTCGCGGTCGGTGACCAGGTGTTCCGCAAGCGCTCCGAGAAGCGCATCGCCGAGCTGCTCGACGGGGCCGGGACGGTCTTCCTCGTCAGCCACGCGCTCGACACCATCACCGACGTCTGCAGCCGGGTCATCTGGCTGGATGCGGGCAAGGTCGTCGCCGACGGTGATCCGCACGAGACGATCGCCGCCTACCGCGAGTTCTCCGACAACCAGACCGAGTGACGGTGTCGCGGTCGACGGACCGCCCCGGAGGGAGACCGCCCATGCCCGCCGACGCCCCCGCCCGTGCGTGGCTCGCCCGTCCGATCGCGTTGCTCCGCCGCGTGCAGCACGCCCTGCGCTGGCGCCTGCGACGTCTGCGGCGTCGCCTCCAGCAGGCGCCCGCACCCCCGGCCACCGCGCCCCCGACCCGGGTCGCCGTGCGTCGCCGCGTGGTACGCGCGGGGACACCGGGTGAGCTGCGCATCAGCGGCGTCCTCGACACCTTCTCCGCGGCCACCTTCGGTCCCGACACCCAGCTCGACACCAGCTTCGGGCCCGAGGACTGGCAGGAGGCGCTCGAGTCGCACGCGCCGCACCTGCTGCTCGTCGAGTCCGCGTGGCAGGGCAACGGCGGCACGTGGCAGTACCAGGTCGGCTCCTACGGCTACGCCACGAGCCAGGGGTTGCCGCACCTGACCGCGCTCGTCGAACGCTGCCGCCAGGCGGGCATCCCCACGGTCTTCTGGAACAAGGAGGACCCGGTCCACTTCGACAAGTTCAAGGAGGCGGCCGCCCTCTTCGACGTCGTGCTCACCACCGACGCGGACCGCATCGACGCCTACCGGGCCCTGCCCGGCGGGCGGGCGCAGACGATCGACGCGTTGCCCTTCGCGGCGCAGCCGGCCATCCACCACCCCGTGGGTGCCCCCGACCCCCGCGAGCCCCACCCGGTGTTCGCCGGCACCTTCTACCGCAACCGTCACGCCGACCGTCGCGTCCAGCTCGAGATGCTCCTCGACGCCGCCCGCGGGTTCGATCTGCGGATCTTCGACCGGATGGGGGGCGAGAAGACCGAGACCGCCGGCTTCCCCGACCGGTTCGACCCGCACGTGCAGGGCGGTCTGCCGTACGAGCGGATGGTCGAGGCCTACCGGCGCTACCGGGTGTTCCTCAACACCAACTCGGTGACGGCCTCGCCGACGATGTTCTCCCGGCGGGTCTTCGAGCTGCTCGCGTCCGGCACCCCGGTCATCTCGACACCGAGCGTCGGGATGGAGGCGATGCTCGGCAGCGTGGTCCGGACCGTGCGCACCGCGGAGGAGGCGGACGCGGCGCTGACCGAGCTGCTCACCGACGACGACGTGTGGCGCGCGACGTCCGCGGCCGGCCTGGCCCTCGTGCACGCCGAGCACACGGTGGCCCACCGGTTGGCGAGCATCGCCGCGGCCGCCGGGATCGACGTCGACCCCGACGCCGCGCACGCCGTCACCGTGCTGGTCACCGACCCGGCCGCCTCCCCCGATGCGGTCGCCGTCGCCGTCCCCGGTGCGGAGGTGGTGCGGCTCGCTCCCGGCGAGGACCTGTCCCGGTGGGTGGACACGAACACCGATCGGCTGACCACCCCGTGGGTGCTGGTGACCGACGCGTCCCCCACCGCGCTCGCGGCCGTCCCCGCGCTGCTGCCCGCACGTCGGTACGCGCACGCCGAGGTCATCGGTCTGGCCGACGGTGACGGGGCCGCTGGAGCGCACCGGTACGTGGACCGGGTGGCCCCCTCGTCCGTGCTGGTGCGGCGTCCCGTGCTGCACGCCTGGCGGCCGGACGGCGCTCCCGACGAACGACGTGATGCGCTGCGTGCCGCCGGCGCCCGCTCGTTCGCGGTGCCCGCCCCGTGACCGCCGCACCGTCCGTGACACCCACCGACCCGGACCGCCGCCGGACGCGTCGGCGGTCCCTCCTGCTCGACCTGCTCTCGCTCGGGCTGGTGCTCGCCGTCGTCGTGGCGGTGCCGCTGGTCGGACGTGACGTGCCGATCGGCAGCGACCCGGTCCGCTACGT
>CAYSTY010000331.1:0-3185 GCA_964433685.1 uncultured Actinomycetota bacterium
CGCACGATGAGCTGCTCGCGCAGCAGCTCGGCGGCCAGCTGCCGTTCGGGTTGGTCGGTCACCTGGTCCGGCGCGAGCAACCGCGGCCCCTCGGGTAGGTGGCCCACGAGGACCTCGGTCAGCGTCGCGACGTTGTCACCGGTCGCCGCTGATATCGGGACGATGTCGGCGAACTCGCGTCCCTCACCGAGCAGGCCCGCGAGGTGCTCGAGCGCGGGCAGCAGCCGGCCCTTGTCGCGCAGCCGGTCGACCTTGTTGGCCACGGCGACGATGGGGGTCGCGATCGTCGCGAGCTCCCGGGCGAGGTACGCGTCGCCGGGACCGATACCGCCTCCCACGTCCACGAGCAGCACGATGAGGTCGACGCCGGCCCAGGTGTCACGCACCAGGTCGTTGAGCCGGCGGGTCAGCAGCGTGCGCGGCTTGGCCAGCCCGGGTGTGTCGAGGAACACCAGCTGGGCGTCCTCGCGCGTCAACACGCCCCGGATGGCGTTGCGGGTGGTCCCCGGCGTGTCGGTGACGATGGCGACCTTCTCGCCCACCAGCTGGTTGAGCAGCGTCGACTTGCCGACGTTCGGTCGCCCGCACAGCGCCACCAGGCCCGAGCGGTGTCCCGCCGGCGTCGGTTCACGCAGGCCCGCGAGCATCGCCTCGAGGTCGAGCTCCTGGCCGCTCATCGAATGAGATCCGTCATCGCTGTCCCTGCGCCAGCCGCTTCGGACCGAACCCGTGCGGCAGCAGCTCGGTGATGTGCGTGGTCAGCGGCCGACCTCCGTCGCCGGAGCTGTAGACCATCGCGTCCGGCCCGAACTCGAAGACGGTCTGACGGCAGGCGCCGCACGGCGTGCAGGGGTCCTCACCGTCACCGACGACCGCGACCGCCACGATCGGTCCGCGCTGCCCGCTCGAGACCATGCCGGCGATCGCGCTCTGCTCCGCGCAGGTGGTCATGCGGTACGACGCGTTCTCGACGTTGACGCCCTCGTACCGCTGGCCGTCGGCGGTGACGACGACCGCGCCGACGCGGAAGTGCGAGTACGGCACGTAGGCACGTTCACGGACGGCCCGGGCCGTACGCAGCAGCTCGGCCTCGTCGATCGCCGGGGGTTCGCGGGGCGGCAGGTCGGGCTTCACGGCGGTGGCTCCTGACGGGTACGACGGGTGCGGCCGGGGCGAGCAGCGTACGCCCGGGTCGGACCCGGCGGGCGGGGCCGACGCTGTCGCCCCGCGTGTCCGTGGAGGTTCAGTCGCCGGCGTCGCGCTCCTGGACGCGTTCGCGCGGACGTACCGACACCTCGACGACGCGACGCCCCTGGACGCGCTCCACGGTGAGCTCGACCCCCTCGAGCTCCACGCTCTCACCCTCGGTGGGGACGCGACCGAGCGTGCCGAACACGAGCCCGCCGACGGTGTCCCAGCCCTCCTCGGGCAGCTCGCTGCCGAGCAGCTGGTTGAGGTCGTCGACACCGAGCCGGGCGTCGACCCGCCAGCCACCCTCGTCGAGGACGGCCACGAGCGGGTCCTCGTGGTCGTGCTCGTCGACGATCTCGCCGACGATCTCCTCGAGGATGTCCTCGATGGTCACCAGGCCCACGAGGTCGCCGTACTCGTCGACGACGAGCGCGAGGTGGGTGGTCGCCTCCTGCAGTTCACGCAGCAGCTCGTCGCACCGCTTGGTCTCCGGCACGAACGTGGGACGGCGGACCAGGTCCGCCCAGCGCCGCCGTCCGTCGGCGGCGACGCGCCGCAGCAGGTCCTTGGCGTACACCACACCGACGATGGTGTCGGCCTCGTCGGGGTCGTGGACGGGGATGCGGGACACACCGTGCTCGACCACGACACCGACCACGTCCCCGAACGGAGCGTCCTCGGCGACGGTGACCATGTCCGGCCGCGGGACCATGACCTCGCGGACCCGCGTGTCCCCGAGCTCCAGGATGGAGCGGATCATCGCCCGCTCCTCCGGCTCGAGCTCCTCGTCGCGACGTTCGGCGTCGGTGCCGGTGTCGCTGTCGTCGTCGTCGCGTTCGGTGGCGTACGGGCCCGGCACGCCGTCACGGCGGGGCACGAGCCCACGGCCGAGGGTGACCAGGAGCCGGCTGACCGGTTCGACCGCGCGGGCGACGATCCGCGCCGAGGGGGCGATGCGGCAACCGGCGGCCTCGAGCGAGCGCAGCACGGCGGTTCGGGGGGCGACCTCGGCCACGATCACGGCCCCGAGGACGACCGCGAGGAGCACACCGGGCAGCAGCGCGCCACCGCCGAGCTCCTCGGCGAGCAGGATCCCGGCGACGCCGAGGCCGACGCGCGCGACGACACCGGTGACGAGCAGGACGTTCAGGACGGTCCCACGGTGCTCGGTCACCCACAGCAGCGCGTCCGAGCCGGATGCCTCCTCCTCGTGCAGGCGCATGGCGCGGACCACGTCGAGCCGCTGCACCACGGTGTCGAGCGCAGCGAGGTAGGCCGTCACCAGCAGCAGCGCCCCGAGGGCGAGCAGATCGGCGGTCAACGGTGTCACGTCCGGTCCCGACCGCCGTAGCTGGCCAGCAGCTCGTCGGTGAGCCCGAACATCGCCCGCTCCTCCTCCGGTTCGGCGTGGTCCATCCCGAGCAGGTGGAGGATGCCGTGCACCGTCAGCAACCGGAGCTCGTCGTGCTCGGTCCGGCCGTGCGCTCCGGCCTGCTGCGCGGCGACGGCGGGGCACAGCACGACGTCACCGAGGATCGCCGGGGCACCCGGCGGGCTCTCACCCGGTTCGTCGATCGGGAACGCGAGCACGTCGGTCGGTCCGTCCTTGCCGAGGTGCTCGGCGTTCAGGGCGGCGATGGTGTCCTCGTCCACGAGCAGCAGGGCGAGCTCCATGTCATCGGGGACGCTCCGCTCGGTCAGCACGTGGCGGGCGAGCGCGAGCAGGTCCTCGCTGTCGACGTCCAGTTCCTGCTCGTCGGCGAGGTAGACCGCCACCGTCAGCTCCCCTCGTCGTAGCGGGGACCGCGGGCACGTTCCTCCTCGGCGGCTTCCTCGGCCACGGCGTGACGCTCGTAGGCCTCCACGATGCGCTGGACGATGTGGTGACGCACCACGTCGCCCGACGACAGCTCGGCGAAGGCGACGCCCTCGATGTCGCCGAGGATGTCGCGCACGACGCGCAGACCCGACCGCTTCCCCGTCGGCAGGTCGAC
>CAYSTY010000332.1:0-3178 GCA_964433685.1 uncultured Actinomycetota bacterium
CTGGATGCCGCCGGCGTACGAGCCACCGCTCATCCCGACGAGCGGGTCCCCGTCCACCCGGTCGCCCCCCGCGTCCGAGGGGACGGTCGCGATGGGGGCGTTGGCCACGGCCCAGTCGATCAACGCCGTCACGTCGCGACCCTCGGCGTCGGGGTCGTCGATGCGGACGGTGCCACCGGAGCAACCGAAGCCGCGCTGGTCCCAGGTCAGCACGGCGTAGCCCTCGTCGAGCAGCCGGGCGAGGGTGCCACCGACCTCGGTCTCGCCCGTCCCGCCCCAGCCGTGGGTCCGCAGCACCAACGGCACCGGCGCGTCGTCGGACGCACCGGCCGGGAGGAACAGCGTGGACACGATCGGGGTGCCGTCGAACGAGGCGATGACCTGGCTCGTGATCGTCGGTGCGTCCTCGGAGCTGGCCTGGGCGTTGGTCTGGGACTCGGCCTGGGCGCTGGCGGCGGTCGTCGGAGCGAGCAGGCCGAGCGACGCGACCACCGCGACCAGCCCCGAGGACGCCCGTCCCCGGCGCCGAGGCGAGCTGTGCGGTCGGTCGGAGGATGCGGGACGGTGCGACACGACGTGGGCTCCCTACCGGTCCGGCCCGCCACGGAGGGGTGGCGGGCTCCCGCTCTGGTTCGCCACGGAGGGCCGAGGCTCCTGCCGATCGGCGCCGCGGTACGCGTCATCGCACACCGGGGTGCTCGCTGCGCCGTCATCCACACCCGGGACGGACACGGGGTGGCCGTCGCCGTCACCGCGACCTACGGTCCCTCGCAGACGTCCATCTGTCCCACGGGGGGAACCGACGGTGCCACCACACGTCTCGAGGTCCGAGCTCGTCCGCCGCTGCAGCTGCGAAGCCGGTGAGGGGGTGATCTCGACCGCCATCGCCGTGCTGATCATGGCCCTGCTCGGCGCCGCGATGTGGGTCGCCTTCGACGGCATCTTCGACGATGCCGCGGAGCGGACGTCGGAGCAGATCGACCTGATCGGCGGCTAGGTGCCGTCGCGGGTGGTCGACCAGGACGGTTCGAGCCCGATCGTCGCCACCTTCGCGGTGGCGATCTTCCTCGGCTTCCTGCTGCTGGCCACGCAGACGCTGGTCCACCTCCACGCCCTGTCGACGGCGTCCGCGGCGGCCGCCGACGCGGCCCGACGTGCCGCGGCGATCGGCGGTACGTGCGACGACGCGCGACGCCACGTGGGCACGCTGCTCGGGACCTGGAGCGAGACGCTCGAGATCGAGTGCGGGCACGACGCCGGTGCCGCGGTGGTCCGCATCGCGGGGCCGTCACCGGCGCGTCTGGCGGGTGGCGTGGCCGCCAGGGTCGGCATCGGGGAGGTCGACCGCGCTGCACGGGTCCCCCTCGAGGAGGACGCGTGATGTCGGGCACGGCCCGGCGGTCAGCGGACGTGACGGGCGAGGACGGTGCCGTGGCCGGGCTCGAGGCGCTCGCCTTCGGGGTGCTGGTGTTCGTCATCGGCACGCTGTTGATCGCCAACCTGTGGGCGGCGATCGACGGTCGGAGCGCCGCGGACGGTGCCGCCCGGGCGGCCGCGCGCGCCGTCATCTCCGCCGGGCCGGACGGGGACCACGACGCGGTGGCGGTCGCGGCCGCCACCGCAGCCATGGCCGCCCACGGGCTGCCACCCGATCGCGAGCCCGACGTCGAACTGACGGGGACCTACGCCCGGTGCGCCGTCATCGAGGTGACGGTGGCGCACGCGGTCCCGCTCGTCGTGCTGCCCACGGTCGGTGTCCGCGCGCCGGCGGTGACCGTCCGTGCCACCCACGCGGCGGTGGTCGATCCCTACGTCAGCGGCCTGCCGGCGGCCACGGGGGTGCCCTGTGGCTGACCGGGAGGCCGGCTCCATCGCACTGCTGCTGCCGGCAGCGGTGCTCGTGCTGTTCGTGCTGGGGGCCATCGCGGTGGACCTCGCCGTCGCGCAGGGTGGGCAACGGCGCCTGGTCGACCTCGCGGGGACGGTCGCGACGGACGTGGTCGGCCAGGTCGACGTGGACGCGGCGCTCGCCACCGGGGCCACCGGCATCGACCTCGCCGCCGCGCAGCGGCACGCCGACCGTTCCGCAGCGGCTCTGGTCGCCACCGATGCCCGGGTGAGCGCCGCGCGGTGCGCGGTCAGCGTGGCCGCCGACGAGGTGACGGTCAGCTGCCGTGGCACGGTCGAACCCGTCCTGGCCGGCCGGATCGTCGGCGGGCCGCGGCAGGTGGCGGCTCTCGACCGCGCCCGTCCCGCCGGCTGAACGGCGCCGGGTGCCGTAGCGTCGTGGGCTGCACCCGTCCGCTCCCGAGGTCCTCGTGACGGCTCCCGCCGCGATCCCCGACGCCAGGACGCGCCACCGGCGCATCCTGGCGCTGGCCGTGCCCGCCGTCGGCACGTTGGTCGCCGACCCGCTCCTCGGACTGGTCGACACCGCCGTGGTCGGCCGCCTCGGCCCGGCCGAGCTCGGTGGCATGGGACTGGCCGTCGGGGTGCTGACGGCGCTGTCCTGGGTGTTCAACTTCCTGGTGTTCGGCACCACCTCGACGGTGGCGCGCGCCGTCGGTGCCGGTGACCGCGACGCGGCCGGCCGCCGGGTCAGTCACGCCGGGCAGGTCGCCACCGTCCTCGGCATCGTGGTCGGTGCGGTCCTCCTGGTCGGCGCGCCGTTGCTGGTGCGCGCGTTCGGTGCGGTCGACGACCTGGTCGACCCGGCCGTGACGTACCTGCGCATCCGCGCGGTCGGCGTACCGTTCCTGCTGCTCGGGTTCGTCGGCCACGGCGCGTTCCGCGGGGTCTCCGACACCCGCACCCCGTTGCTGGTGGCCCTCGTCGCCAACGTGGTCAACGCCGGGCTCACCTACCTGCTGGCCTTCCCGCTCGGCTACGGACTCGTGGGTGCCGCCGTCGCCACGGTCGTCGCCGAGGTCATCGCCGTGGTGGCGTTCGGGGTGCTCCTACCGCGGGTCGGTCTGCCCCTCGGCGGGCACGGCCGTCCCGGACGGGTGGAGCTGCTGGCCCTGGTGGTGGTCAGCAGGGACCTGTTCCTGCGGACCGGCGGTCTGCTGCTCGGTCTGCTGGCCATCACCGCGGCGGCTGCCCGTACCGGGAGCGCGACCGCCGCCGGCCACCAGGTGCTCTACCAGACCTTCCTGCTCATCAGCTTCCTGATGGACGG
>CAYSTY010000333.1:0-1776 GCA_964433685.1 uncultured Actinomycetota bacterium
CCGTGGCGAACGCACCCACGACGAGGCAGCGCGGACGCCCGATCGCACCCGGCCAGCGGGCTGGTCCGCGCAGCGGTCGGCGAGCGGTCGCGGGTGTGCGGTGGTCACGCGGGCCGAACCGCTCACCGCGACCCCGCCCCACGCCGGCACCCGGTGGGCTTCGATGTCCCTCGCCACCCACCGCCCCCCACCCCTGCCGCCCGACCACCCTGCCGCCCTCGCCGCCCTCGCCGCTCTCGCCGCCCTCGCAGCCACCGCCGCTCGCCACGCTCGCCGCTCCACCCCCGGTCCGGACGGGGTGCGGCCGCGACCACCGCCACCCCTTGGGAGCACGTACGTGATCGGCAGCCGCGCCCTCGCCGTCGTCGGGACCCGTCGGCGGTCCGCCCTGGTGTGGTCGCTGGCGGGATACCTCGCCGTGGGGTCGTGGGTGGCCGGGGTGGTGGGCGCCTCGCCGGCCGCCGCCGCCGCTGCCACGACGAGCCGCGTCTTCAGCGACAGCTGCGCCGACGCCGCCCCCCACGGGTTCGCCGACGCGCCCACCCGATCGGTGCACGGCGAGGCGATCGCGTGCCTGCGCCACACCGGCATCACCATCGGGTCCACCGCCCGGGCGTTCGACCCGGGGCAGGACCTGACGCGGGCGCAGCTGGCCTCGTTCCTGGCACGGACGCTCGACGCCGCGGGGGTGGGGCTCGCGACCCCGGCGGGGGACTTCTTCGCCGACCTGGTCGGCTCGCCGCACCGTGAGGCGATCAACCGGCTCGCCGCGGCCGGGATCCTGCCCGTCGAACGCAAGGACTTCGGCGGCGGCCAGCGCGTCGACCGGGCCGAGACCGCCACCACCACCGCGGCCGCCCTCCGCCACGCCGGCGTGCTGCCCAGCACCGCCGAGGACCACTTCGCCGACGACGCCGGGCACCGCGCCGAGCGCGACATCAACGACCTCGCCCACGCCGGGGTCGCCGCCGGCCGGTCGGCGGGCGAGTTCAGCCCGGGCTCGTTGCTGCGGCGCGACCAGCTCGCGAGCTTCCTGGTGCGCGGCTACGACCTGATCGTGGACGGCGGCTCGGCGCCCGAGGGACGGCCGGTCACGCCCGTCGTCGGCCGATCCCCCGAGGGGTGGGTCGTGGCCGGCGGGGACGGACCTCGCGTCGGGACCAGCGGGACGACCACGAGGTACAGCGTCGAGGTCGCCGACGGGCTCGAACGGCGCCAGGACGTCACGGCGTTCGCGCGGTTCGTCGAGGTCACGCTGTCGGACGGCTCACACGGCTGGACCGCGCGCGGGGGGCACCGGCTGCAGCGCGTCGGCACCTCGGAGGACGCCCGGGTGCGGGTCGTGCTGGCCACGCCGGCGACCGTCGATCGGCTGTGCGCCCAGGCGGGGTTGCGCACCCGCGGGACCTACTCGTGCTGGAACGGGCGCGTGGCGGCGATCAACAGCGACCGCTGGTTCGACGGGGTCAGCCACGTCGACGAGCTCGGCCTGTACCGGACCTACCTGATCAACCACGAGGTCGGGCACGGGCTCGGACAGGGGCACCGCTCGTGCCCGGAGAAGGGTCGGCTCGCGCCGGTGATGATGCAGCTGAGCAAGTCGGCCTACGGCTGCGTCCCGAACGGCGTCCCCTACCCCTGACGCGCTCCGCGGCGGCCGGGACGTTGCGGCCGGGGCGTTCCGGCTGGGGGCCGGGGGTCAGGCGGGGCCGGGGGGCGGCGGCCGGGGGTCAGGCGGGGCCGGGGCCGGCGGCCGGGGGTCAGGCGGGGCCGGGG
>CAYSTY010000333.1:1876-3174 GCA_964433685.1 uncultured Actinomycetota bacterium
CACGCAACCGGTTGCGGCCGGGGGACCCGTCCACGCAACCGGTTGCGGCCGGGAGGCCCGTGCGCCGCTCGGGCGCCGGCTGTGCGACCGGTTGCGGCCGGGGACCGGCCCCGCGCCGCCGTCCGCGGGTCAGCTGAGCTGGAGGACCGCCTCGACCTCGACCGGGCTGCCGAGCGGCAGCGACGGCACGCCCACGGCGGACCGGGCGTGCACCCCGGCGTCGCCCAGCACCTCGCCGACGAGGTTCGACGCCCCGTTGGCCACCAGGTGCTGCTCGGTGAACGTCGGCGTCGAGGCCACGAACACGGTGAGCTTGACCACCCGGACACGCTCGAGGTCCTCGTCGCGCCCGCCGGCGGCTGCCCGCGCCACGGCCAGGACGTTGATGGCCGCGAGGCGAGCGAGCTCGGCTGCCTCGTCGGTGGTGACGTCGTCACCGCAGATCCCGGTACGCGCGAGCGCGCCGTCGACCAGCGGGAGCTGGCCCGCGGTGAGCACGAGGTCGCCGGCGACGGCGTACGCCTGGTAGGCGGCGGCGGGGGTGGGCGGCGTCGGCAGGGTCAGCCCGGCGGCGGCGAGCCGCTCGGGAACCGTGGTGCCGGCCGGCGTCGACTCACTCACCGGCGGGTCGCTTGAAGTAGGCGACGTTGTCGACCACGCACACCAGCTCCCAGCCGTCGGACCCCCACTGGTTGAGGATCTGCTGCAGCGCGTGGCTGATCAGGGGGGCGGTGGCGTACTCCCAGCGGGTCACGGGTCACCTCGGCGTCGGTGGGCGCGCCCGGGTGGCGCGGCGTCGACCACGGAACCTAGGACCTCGACGCGCCGAGGACGAACGGCGCCCCGGATCCCCCACCCGCCGATGAGCGTCGGACGCGGCCCAGCCCGGGCTGGGGAGGTCAGGCGCTGCGAGGTAGCGCGCCGCTGCGGGCCAGGATCGATCGGCGGTCGCCCTCACCGAGGCCGCCCCACACGCCGTACATCTCACCCTCGGTGAGCGCGTGCTCGCGGCAGGCCACGAGCGCGGGGCAGGCGGCACACACGGCCTTCGCCGCGGCCTCGCGCTGTAAGCGCTCCCGCTTGGGTTCGAACCGGTTCGGCCCGAAGAACAGCAGCGGGTCCTCGGTGCGGCAGCGCGCTTCCGCCGCCCACGCTTCCTCGCCGTCATCGGTCGTCCCGACCGGCGTCTCCAACCACACGAGCGGCGCTCCCTCGACGTCCCGCAACGGTCCCCCCTCGGTCCGGACTGCGGTCGGAGGGGACACTACGTCCAGGGGGTAGGGGTTGACTAGACCCTG
>CAYSTY010000334.1:0-3171 GCA_964433685.1 uncultured Actinomycetota bacterium
GGCGTCGCCTCGGAGGCGAGTGGCGCCCCCGACGATCCGGCCCCGCCCGGCGGACGGCCCAGCGGACAGCCCAGCGGACGGCCCCGCGGACAGCCCCGCGGACGGCCCAGCGGACAGCCCGGCGGACAGCCCCGCGGACAGCCCGGCGGACGGCCCCGCGGACGGCCCGGCGGACGGCCCGGAGGGAGCCCGACGCGGTCGGTCAGCGGTAGGTCAGCAGCTCGGCGCCGTGCGGTTCGAGGTGGGCGTGGTCGTTGACCGTCACCAGCGTCGTCCCGCGGCGACCCACCACCAGCTTGGTGACCGACGAGTTCACGATCACGTCGTTCATCCGCGCCCAGCCGTCGTCGTCAAGCCCGAGCGCATCGGCGCAGACGGCCGAGATCACCCCACCCGACGTCACCACCACGGCCGTCCCGGACAGGTCGGCCGTCACCTCGACGATCGCGTCGCGGACACGGGCCCGGAACGCGGCGTAGCTCTCGTGGTAGTCGTCGTGCGCGCCCCCGGTCCACCGCGCCAGGCTCCGCTCCAGCACCGCCTGGAACGCGCGACGCGGGTCGCGGTCGTCGATACCGGACAGGTCCGTGCCGGGATCGTCCGTGGCCCGCCGCACCAGTTCGACGTGGTCGTACTCGTCGAACCTCGCGTCCTCCACCCGGTCGAGGCCGAGCCGTGCCGCGAGCGGGGCCGCCGTGTCGCGCTGGCGGACCATCGCACCGGTCAGCACGCGGCTCACGTCCGGGAGCGCGGCCAGACGCTCGGCCAGGACCGACGCCTGGCGGTGGCCCACCTCCGACAGCACGTCGTAGTCGGCGGCGCCGAACGACGCCTGGCCGTGACGGACGAGGAGGATGGCAGCCATCAGGCGCTCCCGGTTCGGATCAGCCGCAGGCAGCGGCGGTGCAGGACGTGGACGCCGAGCCAGAACCACCGGAACGCGGGGTTCCGCGACGGGCTCGCGACGTCGCGGGCGTGGATCTGCTCGATGATGACCGCGAGCCGGAACAGCCCGTAGACCTCGTAGAAGCGCCACGCCTGCGGGGACGACGTCCGCCCCGTCGCCGCGAGGTAGCGCTCGACGACCTCGCGGCGGGTCAGCATCCCCGGCGCGTCGGTGGGTTGGCGGCGCAGCATCCGGAACGTGCGGTCGTCGTCGGCCTGGACCCAGTACGCGAGCGATGCACCGAGGTCCATCAGGGGGTCGCCGACGGTGGCCAGCTCCCAGTCCAGCACGCCCACGATGCGGGTGGGGTCGTCCGGGGCGAGCACGAGGTTGTCCAGCCGGTAGTCACCGTGGATCAGGCACGTCCCGACGTCGTCCGGCTGGTGGTCGGTGAGCCACCGCATGACCCGCTCGAAGCTCGGCACGGTCCGCGTCCGGGCCGCGCGGTACCGGCGCGACCAGCCCTCCACCTGCCGCGCGACGTACCCGGGCCCACGGCCGAACGCGGTCAGGCCGGCCGCGTCGACGTCGACGGCGTGCAGCTCCACCCAGCGGTCGACGACGCGCTCCGACAGCCGACGCGCCGCCCCCGGATCGAGCCCGAGCTCGGCCGGGATCCGGGTCCGCAGGATGGTGCCGTGGAGCCGCTCCATCACCGCCGCGTCGAACCCCAGCCCGGCCTCGTCCCCCTCGGCGACCGCGACCACCCGTGGCACGTACGGGAACACCGGCGCGAGCCGCTCGAGCAGGCGTGCCTCACGGACCACGTCGTGGCCCGACGCCGGACGCGTCCCGACCGGCGGGCGCCGGAGGATCAACTCGCGGTCCGGGTAGCGCAGGAGGTAGGTCAGGTTCGACGCCCCGCCGCGGAACTGGTGCACCCCCGGCGGATCGGCCGGCAGGTCCGGGACCTGCGCCCGCAGCCACGCGTGCACCGCGGCGACGTCGAACGCGTCGGCGGCGCGGACCGGTCCGGGCTCGCTGCGGTCGCTCACGCTTCGGCGGCCTCGCGGGCACGCTGCAGGTACGGGCCGAGCTCGATGCGCGCCACGACACCGCGGTGGACCTCGTCGGGACCGTCCGCGATGCGCAACGCCCGTGCGATCGTCCACGCCGCCGCGAGCGGCACGTCGTCGGACAGGCCCGCGCCACCGTGCAGCTGCATCGCGACGTCGATGACCTGCTGCGCCACGTTCGGCACCGCGACCTTGATCTGCGACACCGCCGACAGGGCCCCCATCAGTCCCTGGGTGTCGAGCAGCCACGCGGCGTGCAGGACCAGCAGACGCGCCTGCTCGATCGCGATGCGGCAGTCGGCGATGCGTTCGCGGTTCCCACCGAGGTTGGCGATGGGCTTGCCGAACGCGACCCGCGTGGCGGCACGCTCGCACGCCAGCTCCAGGGCCCGCTCCGCGAGACCGATCAGCCGCATGCAGTGGTGGACGCGCCCGGGCCCGAGGCGGCTCTGGGCGATCTCGAACGCGCGGCCCGGCCCGCCGATGATCGCGTCGGCCGGGAGACGGACGTCGGTGAACGACACCTCGCCGTGACCCGACGGCGCATCGAGGTAGCCCATCGCGGGCAGGAGCCGCTCGACGCGGACGCCGGGGATGTCCATCGGCACGAGCACCATCGAGTGCTGCTGGTAACGGTGGGCGTCCGGGTCGGTGACGCCCATGAAGATCAGCACCTCGCAGTCGGGGTGGCCGACGCCCGTGCTCCACCACTTGCGTCCGTTCAGCACCACCTCGTCGCCGTCGAGGATGGCGGTCGCCTCCATGTTGGTCGCGTCGGCCGACGCGACGTCCGGTTCGGTCATGCAGAACGCCGACCGGATGCGACCCCCGAGCAACGGGTCGAGCCACCGTCGCTGCTGCGCCTCGGTCCCGAAGTGCAGCAGCACCTCCATGTTGCCGGTGTCGGGGGCGCTGCAGTTGAAGATCTCCGAGGCGAGGTGGGACCGTCCCATCGCCTCGGCCAACGGGGCGTACTCCACGTTGGTCAGCCCCGCGCCGTGCTCGCCCGGCAGGAACAGGTTCCACAGACCTTCGGAGCGGGCGGCCTCCTTGAGCTCCCCGAGGACCGGCGGGACGGTCCAGGGCTGGTCCTGCGCCTGCATCGCGCGCACCAGGTCGTGCTCGATGGGATCGATCCGTTCGGCGATGAACGCGCGGACGCGCTCGAGCAGCTCCTGCGCGCGCGGTGAGTGGGCGAAGTCCATCTGT
>CAYSTY010000335.1:0-3170 GCA_964433685.1 uncultured Actinomycetota bacterium
GCGTACGTCGCGCCCGAGCAGCTCGAGGAGGGCCAGGTCGACGCACGCGCCGACGTCTACGCCCTCGGCGTGGTCCTCTACGAGTGCCTCACCGGCCGTCCCGCCTTCGCGGGCGACACCCCCACCGCGACCGCCGCGATGCGGCTCACCCACGAGCTGCTCCCGCCACGTCAGCTGCGTGCCGACGTACCCCGGCTCCTCGACGACGCCATCGTGCGCGCGACCCGCAACGACCGGACGGCGAGGTACAGCGACGGGGCGGTCATGGCGGCCGCCCTGGCACCGCAGGTCCCGGTCAAGCCGTCGGAGCTGACGGTGCAGCTGGTGGTCGACGCGGCCGACTCCTCCGAGCTCGACGCGCTCCCACCGGAACCGGACCGCGCCCGCACCGGCCCCATCCCGGTGACGCGACGCGAGTACGCGCGCCGTCTGGTGGCCGCGTTCGTGGGGGGCCTGGTGCTGACGCTGATCGCCGTGGTCGCCACCCAGAACCTGCGCGCCGACGAGACCGCCGCTCCCGTCCAGGGCACCCCCGTCGCCGTCGAGGAGGTGGCGCTGTGGGACCTGACCGGACGCAACGACGACAACCCCGACCTGGCCCCCCTGGCCGCCGACGGCGACCCCACCACCGCGTGGCGCTCGGGCGACCACACCTCCGACCTGCTCGGCGACGGGCGCGAGGGCATCGGCCTGGTCTTCGACCTCGGCAGCGCGCAGGAGGTCCGCGAGGTCGTGCTCAGCGCCAACCGCGGCGGGCTCGACGTCTCGCTGTACCGCAGCGACCGGTACGTGGACCCCGGCATGGGCAACCTGGGCCTCTGGGGCGACCCGCTGGCCACCGGCGCCGACGTGCGCGCCAACCACACCTTCCAGCTCTCGCCCACCACGGGTCGCTACTGGCTGCTGTGGATCACGGGGCTGTCCACGGCGGGCGGTGAGTCCTTCAACGCCGAGGTGGCCGAGGTCACCTTCGTCGGGTCGTGATCCGGTGACCGACCCGGGAGGTCCAGCTGCCCGGGCGGCACGGTCCGGCGACCGGTCGGCGCGGTCCGGTGACCGGTCGGCGCGGACCGCCGACCTGTCCTCGTTGGCCGACGACGCGGTCCTGGCGGTGTTCGCCGACGAAGCGCTCCCCCGCGGCCGTCGCGAGGCGGCGTTCACCGCGCTCGTCGACCGCTTCCAGCACCGCGTCTTCGCGGTGTGCCGCCGCACCCTCGGCGGCGACGACCAGGACGCCGAGGACGCCACCCAGGAGGTGTTCGTCCGCCTCGCCCGCTCCGCCGCCACCTTCCGGGGCGAGGCGCAGCTGTCGACCTGGCTCTACGCGGTCGCCCGCAACGTCGCGACCGACCGCGTCCGCCACCTCGCCCGCCGGCCGTCCACGCCCGTCGCCGACGTCGGCGATCCGGCCTCGGTCGGCCACCACCTCGCGGTCGCCGAGGACGAGCACGGCGCGGTCGAAGCGTCCACCGACCTGGCCGGCGCCCTGGCGCAGCTCGACGACACCTCCCGCTCCCTGCTGCTGCTGGTCGCGGTCGAGGGGCTGTCCTACGCCGAGGCAGCCGCGGCCGCCGACCTCGCGGTGGGGACGGTCAAGTCCCGCGTCAGCCGCGCGCGCGTCCGCCTCGGCGAGCTGCTCGCGTCGGACGCTGCTGAGGACGACGAGGTCGCCCCACGACGTGCGGGTGCGCAGGCCCCGTCGCCGGGCGCGGCGCCGGGCCGTGGTCCGTCGCCCCGTGGGCCGCCGACCGGCTGACCCGTCCCGCGCCCCGTCGACCGGGCGCGCCCCGCTCGTACGGCCGGTGCAGCTGCAACCGTCACGTTCGCCGCGACGTCCCACCGGGACCCGCCGCCGATCGGGGACCCGCCGCCCGACCCGGGCCCGCCGCCCGACCGAGGGCCCGCCCGCCGGCCGTGACCCGGCGCACCATCCGTCCCCGCGACGCGGTACCCCTCACCGCCCCGCCTTACCCCCGCCCCGACCGGAGCACATCCCGTGGAGCCCGCCGAGCGCCTCGCCGCCTACCTGGCGGAGGAGCTGTCCGCGGACGAGCGCACGGCCCTCGAGGCCGAGCTCGCCCGCGACGCCGGCCTGCGCGCGCAGCTCGCGGCGATGCGGCGCGCCGACGCGGCGCTCGCGGACGAGGCCGCGACGGTGCTGCCCGACGGCGCCCGTGAGCGGCTGCTGGCGGCGGTGACGCCGGTGCTCGACGAGGTGTTCGACGCGGCCGTTCCCGCCGCTGGGGGCCGCTCCGGTGCCGACGCTACGGACCAGCTCGCGACGCGGCGCGCGGCCGCCAACCGCCGCTCGTGGGTGGTCGGTCTCGGCAGCGTCGCCGCCGCGATCGCCGCCGTCGCCGTGATCGTCCCCGCGCTCGGCGGGATGGGCGGCGCCGACGAGTCCGGGGTCGCTGCCGACGCCCCGGCCGAGGACGTCGCCACGCTCTCGACCGAGGGGAGCGCCGACGACGCCGGAGCCGAGACCGAGGCCGGTGGGGCCGCCGTCGACGACGGGCTGCCCGCCCCGGTGGGTCCGACGCTGCTCGACAGCGGACGCACCCTCGACCTCGATGCCGCGGAGCAGTTGCTGGCTGCCGGGGAGCTCGACGCCGTCATCGACCAGGGGCTGCTCACCGACGACGCGGTGGCGCTGGCGACGACGTGGCTGGCCGCGTACGGCGCGGAGGCCAGCCTGCTCCAGGGTGTGTCGCCCGCCACCGGCGACGGAACGGCCGACACCGAAGCGGCCGACACCGAACCGGCCGACGACACCGGTGAAGCGGCGTCGACCGAGGACGCCGCGGACGAGCCGATGCAGGACAGGGCCCAGGCTCCGAGCCCCGACGTGTCGGTGGAGTTCGGCAGCGCCGACCTGCAGCTGTTCGGCGACATCGACGACGACGCACGGGACGACGTCGCACGGTGCCTGACGACGCTGAGCACGACGCGTGGCCTGTTCGTACCGGTCCTGGCCGAGCTGGTCACCTTCGAGGGTGAGCCGGCGGTCGCCGTCGCGGTGGTACGGCAGGGCGTCGACGGGACGCTCAGCCAGCGTGAGCTGTGGGTCGTCGACCGGGCCAGCTGCGAGGTCGTCGAGGAGCTGCAGGGCTGACCGCCACCGGTCGGCGTCGTCGCGCCGTGAGCACGGGCAGGCCGGCGATCGACGTGGC
>CAYSTY010000336.1:0-3170 GCA_964433685.1 uncultured Actinomycetota bacterium
GGCGCGAGGACGTCTACGACCTGGTGATGGCCCGCTTCGGGGAGGAACGGACCGCCTGCGTCGCGATGCTCGAGACCTTCCAGGCACGGTCGGCGATCCGCGAGGTCGGCAAGGCGCTCGGGATGCCGGCGGTCGAGGTCGGCGCCATCGCCAAGGCGTTCAACCACGCCCGGGCACGTGACGTCCGGCGCGCCGTCGAGACCCTCCCGGAGCTGCGCGGCAGCCGGTTCGACGCGGGCCAGCTCGACCTGCTGTTCGACCTCGTGGAACGCATCGACGGCTTCCCGCGCCACCTCGCCCTGCACCCGTGCGGGATCCTGCTCGCCGACCGGACCCTGACCCGGCGCACGCCGCTGGAACGGTCGGCGCACGGCTACGCGGTGAGCCAGTTCGACAAGACGGATGTCGCCGCGCTCGGGCTGCTCAAGCTCGACGTGCTCGGGGTGCGGATGCTGTCGGCGATGCGCCACTGCCTCGACCTCGTCAACGGCACCGGCGGCGACGACCCCGAGGCGAGCTGGACCGCATCACGGACCCCCGACCCGTCGTTGCCCGGTCGGGACGGGACCGGGGCGTTGGCGGTCGAGGCCATCTCGGACGCGGACCCGGCGACCTACGAGCTGATCCGCTCGACCCACTCGGTCGGGGTGTTCCAGATCGAGTCGCCGGGGCAACGCGAGCTGCTCGGACGGCTCCAACCCGACCGGTTCGGTGACCTCGTGACCGAGATCTCGCTGTTCCGTCCGGGACCGGTGAAGGCCGACATGATCACCCCGTTCGTGGCGCGACGCCACGGCGAGGAACCGGTCAGCCACCTGCACCCGGCGCTCGCCCCGGTGCTCGACCAGACCTACGGCGTGATCGTCTACCACGAGCAGGTGATGGGGGTGCTGTCCGCGCTGACCGGCTGCGACCTCGCCTACGCCGACCTGCTGCGTCGCCAGCTCGGCGACGAGACCAAGCGGCCGGCCATGCGCGGTTGGTTCCTGTCGCGTGCCCAGGACCGCGGCGTCCCCCGTGAGGACGCCGAACGGATCTGGGGGCAGGTGGCCTCGTTCGCCTCGTTCGGGTTCTGCAAGGCGCACGCGGCGGCGTTCGCGGTGCCGACGGTCCGATCGGCGTTCCTCAAGGCGCACGTGCTGCCCGAGTTCCTCGCGGGCCTGCTCACCCACGACCCGGGGATGTACCCGCGGCGGATGATCCTCGAGGAGGCCCGGCTGTTCGGCGTCGCGGTCCTGCCACCGGACGTCAACCGGTCCCACGCCCCGTACACCGTCGAGGTGGTGGACCGGGGGATGGCCGACCACCTGCTGGGCCTCACCGCCGCGGTGCGGGCCGCGCGCCGGGGCGAGGACCCCCGTCCCCACCTGCCGCCGGGGTGGCGGTGGGGTGAGCCGTCGACCACGGTCGGTGGCGGCGCGCCGACCACGGGGGAGGGGCCGGTGCCACCGTCCGGGTACGACGCGGGCGAGGCCGGCGGTGGGTACCGCCACGCGATCCGGGTCGGTCTGCAGGACGTGCGGGGCATCACCGACGCCGAGGTGGATGCGCTGCTGGTGGGGCGGCCGTTCACCTCGCTCGACGACCTGCGCGCGCGGGGGAAGCTCAGCCGCCCGACCGCCGAGGCGTTGGTCGAGGTGGGGGCGCTCGACCAGATCGCCGGACTCGGTCGCCGTGGCGGTCCGCGCTCGCGGGGGGCGTGCCGTCTGGCGGTCCAGGAGCTGTGGGGCGGACGGAAGGCCGCACGCGGCGGCGCGGAGCAGACCGCGCTCGACCTGCACGCCGACCACACCCCGCAGCTGCCCGACGACGTCGAGGCAGCCCGGGTCCGCGCCGAGCTCGCGGCCACCGGCATGGACGTCTCCCGGCACGTGCTGAGCTTCTACGAGCCGCTGCTCGACCTGCTCGGGGTGACCCGGGCGTGCGACCTGCCGCGCGCGACGGTGCAGTCCACCGTGCGGGTCGCCGGGGTGAAGGTCGCGGTCCAGTCCCCGGCGCAGCGTTCGGGGCAGCGGGTGCTGTTCCTGTCGCTCGACGACCGCACCGGACAGACCCAGACCACCTACTTCGAACGTCACCTCGACGACTGCGCGTGGACGGTCCTGCACGCCTGGCTGGTGGTCGCCGAGGGTCGGGTGTCACGCCGAGGCCGGATGGGGGCCACCGTGACCGGGACCCGGGCGTGGGACCTGTCGCGGCTGTGGCGGGCGTGGCAGGAGGGGTGGCTCGACGCCGCCCTCGAGGAACGGGGCACCCCGGCGCCGCACGAGCGGACGGTCAGCAAGCCGGTCGGGCTCGAGGCGTCCGAGTTCGGCCGCGGCTCACGGTGACGGTGCGGCCCGTTAGGGTCGTGCCGTGGCGAGGAGGCCGCCGTGGGCAGCACGTCCGACGATCGGTCCGTCCCCGACGAGGGCGAGGCGACCCTCGAAGCGGTCGCCCGGATCGCGCGCTCGCTCGCCGAGGCCGAGTCGCTCGACGAGGTGCTCCAACGCACCGTCGACCTCGGGTCGCACCACCTCGAACGGTGCGACGGGGTCAGCCTGATGCTGATCCAACGGCACGGCCGGCTGTCGACGCCGGCGTTCTCGTCGGACGTGGCGCGCCGCACCGACCTCGTGCAGTACGAGTCCGGGGAGGGACCGTGCCTGACGTCGATGCACGACCACCGCACCGTCGTCATCGCCGACCTGCGCGACGACGCGCGCTGGCCCCGCTTCGCCGAGCGCGCCCTCGCCCTCGGTGTGCGGTCGATGTGCAGCTTCCGGCTCTTCCTCGAGCAGGACACGATGGGGGCGCTCAACTTCTACGCGTCCGTGCCGGACGCCTTCGGCCGCCGCGAGGTCCTGCTCGGTGAGGTGTTCGCCTCCCACGCGGCCGTCGCGCTCGGCGCCGCGATCACCGAGACCGGCCTCGAAGCCGCGCTCGTGTCCCGCGACGTGATCGGTCAGGCCAAGGGCGTGATCATGTCGGAGCGGCGGGTCCCGGCCCAGGAGGCGTTCGACCACCTGCGCGCCGTGTCCGTGCAGCGCAACCGACCGCTGCGCGACATCGCCGAGGAGCTGGTCCGGACCGGTGAGGTGCCGGACCCGTGACGCCCCGGGCGTCGGGGTGGCCACCACCGACCGCGGCACAGACCCCGACCGGTGCACCGGTCGGGGCCTGTGGGGGCA
>CAYSTY010000337.1:0-1432 GCA_964433685.1 uncultured Actinomycetota bacterium
ATCCAGCTCTCGCGCGTCACCGAGGCGACCACGGCGTGGTGGGCGATCGCGGCCTACGCGCTGATCGGTGCGGTCGTGGCGGCTGCCATCGTGCACGCACGTCGCGATCCGTTGATCCCGGCGGTGGCCGCGGTCGTGCTGTTCATCGCCGTCGCCCCGGCGTTGCCGGCGCCCCTGTCGGGGCTGCCGGTCCTTCCCGTCATCGGGGACGCGGCCGCCTCGCAGCGACCGGTCATCGTGGTGCTGGTCGCCGCGTGCGTCGTGGGTGCCTTCCGACGCGGATCGTGACGCTGCCTGCGGGCCCGCCGCGTCCGGTCAGTCGGCCCGGAAGCTGACCGCGTCGGTGACGAGGGGCGTCATGGGTGCCCCGTCGCCGCGGTCGAACTGGACCACCAAGCGGCGGTCGCCGGGCGCGATGGTGACGGGGAAGCTGACCTCGGTGCACGGGGCGTCGACGGTGCAGTCCTCGGCGAACACCGGCTCGGTGGTGGTCCCGTCGACCGCGACGGTCAGCCGGCCGGCTTCCTCGGGGTCCGCCGGCAGCTGTTCGACCGGGATCACGTCCTGCTGGACGCTGCCGCCGGTGACCGTGACCTGCACGGTGAGCTCACCGGCCGAGACCTCGGCACCGTCGCCCGGCTCGGTGATGGTGACCTCGACGTCGTCGGCGAGCGGGAGGAAGTCCGGCGGCGGGTGCCACGCCATGGTGATCGGCTGGTACAGCAGCGCGCTGGCGATCGCCGCGACGGCCACCGCGCCGTAGGTCACCGGCGACCGCGGCGTCAGCTCCCACGAGGTCAGCGCGACCAGCACGATGGTCAGCAGCGCCACGACCCCCGCCGGGAACGCCCACCCGACCCAGTCCGAGAGGATCTCCGAGCCGAGCGGTGCCAGCGAGGACGCGATGGCGGCGCCCGCGAGCGGGAGCACCAGGTCGTCGGCCTGCTCGAGCTGGACGCGGCCGGCGACGGCCAGCACGACCACCACCAGCAGCGCGAGCGAGGCGACCACGAGCAGCGCCTGCCACGTCGCGCCGGCTCCCGCGTGTGCGACGAACAGCGGCACCTCACCCGGGAGGGCGAGCCCCGTGCCGCTCACGCCAGCACCGACGGGTCGTCGTCGCTGACGATGTCGAACGCCACGCGGGGCACGTCCAGCTCACCGATGCGACGCACGACCGGGAGGTGGTCGGGGTGGTCGCGGTAGGCCGCCAACGCGGCCTCGTCGGCGAGTCCGACGATCAGCCCCGTGATGTCGGGCTGCTGGACGTCGCGGCCGACCCGGACGAACTCGACCACGTCGAGGTCGGCGAGGGCCGCCAACTGCGCCTCGATGTCGACCCGGACGTCCTCGTCCAGGGAACCGAGGGCGAACCGGACCACGTGCCAGATCAAGGGGGGCTCCTTCGTGACACGGCGGCGACCGGACGGCG
>CAYSTY010000337.1:1532-3146 GCA_964433685.1 uncultured Actinomycetota bacterium
CGGCGGCGACCGGACGGCGGCGACCGGGCGGGACGGCAGCGGCCCCGACAGCCGGTGCGCCGTTAGGATAGGCCCGTTCCGCGCGTTCTCACCGCGCGGGCCTTCGCCGTCGCGACCGCGACGCCCCACACCTCGAGGCTGCCGTGAGCAACCCTCCTCCGCCGCCGGCCGGCATCGGCCGCGTCGCGACGGCCATGATCACCCCCTTCACCGAGGACGGCCGGCTGGACCTCGACGGTGCCCAACGCGTCGCCGACCACCTGGTGTCCACCGGCACCGACACGGTGCTGGTCCACGGCACGACGGGTGAATCGCCCACCCTCCTCGGCGAGGAGCAGTGGGAGCTGCTCGCCGCGGTCAAGGATGCCGTCGGTGACCGCGCCAACGTGATGATGGGCAGCGGCAGCAACGCCACCGCCACGGCGATCCGCTCCACCGAGCGGGCGACCGAGATGGGGGCCGACTCCCTCCTCGTGGTCACCCCGTACTACAACCGCCCCGACCAGCGCGGCCTCGTCGAGCACTTCCGCACCGTCGCGGCCGCCACCGACCTGCCCATCGTCCTCTACGACATCGCGGTGCGCACCGGCCGCCCCATCGAGGTCGCCACGATGGTCGACCTCGCCGAGGTCCCCCACATCGTCGGTGTCAAGGACGCCTCCGGTGACGGGGCCAAGGTCGGCGACGTCCTGAACGCCACCGCCGGGGCCCCGGGCGGCTTCGGCGTCTGGTCCGGTGCCGACGAGCTCAACCTCGCCTGCATCGCCAGCGGCGGCACCGGCGTGATCTCGGTCGCCGCCCACCTCGTCGGACGTGAGATCGCGGAGATGATCGACGTCTTCGCCACCGACCCCGGCCGCGCCCGCGACCTGCACCTGGCCTGCCTGCCGCTGCACCGGGCGTTGTTCGCCGAGCCGTCGCCCGCCCCGCTCAAGGCCGCGATGGCCGAGCTCGGGCTGCCGGCCGGCCCCGTCCGTCCCCCCCTCGCCGGCGCGTCGCCCGACGTGACCCGCGCCGTGCTCGACGCTCACGAACGCGCACGTTCGATGTCCTCGACCACCTCTGGAGCACCCACCTCATGACCGACGCATCCCCGGTCCAGATCAGCTTCCTCGGCGGCCTCGGCGAGATCGGCCGCAACATGGCCTCGATCGAGGTCGACGGTGAGCTGGCGATCGTCGACTGCGGGGTGCTGTTCCCCGACGCCGAGCACCTCGGCGTCGACCTCATCCTGCCCGACTGGAGCTGGGTGGCCGACCGCGCCGGCGACGTCCGCGCCATCTTCCTCACCCACGGGCACCTCGACCACATCGGCGCGCTGCCCTACTTCCTGCGCGACCTGCAGGAGGCCGACGCCGGTGACGTACCGGTGGTCATCGGCACGCGCCTGACGATCGCCTTCGCCCAGGCGGTCCTCGAGGAGTGGCCGAGCCTCGACCGGCCGGACTTCCTCGAGGTCGAGCCCGGCGACACCGTCGAGGAAGGTCCGTTCAACGTCGAGGTGGTGCAGGTCAGCCACTCCATCCCCGACGGGTGCGCCTACGCGTTCCGCACGCCGCACGGGATGATCGTCCACACCGGCGACTTCAAGCTGGACCAGACCCCGATCGACGG
>CAYSTY010000338.1:0-1801 GCA_964433685.1 uncultured Actinomycetota bacterium
TAGGGTCGGCCGGACCGGGCCATCGGTCGGACCGGGCCAGGAGGGCACGTGGGCTACCAGCACATCGCGGGCACCCACGTGGTGGTCACCGGTGGCGCCGGCTTCCTCGGCTCGCACCTGTGCACCGCGCTGCTCGCCCGCGGGGCGCAGGTGACCGTGATCGACAACCTCATCACCGGTCGGGCGCGCAACCTCGAACACCTCTTCGGCCACGACGGGTTCCGCTTCGTCAAGTACGACGTGACCGACTACGTGCACGTCCCGGGCGAGGTCGACGCGGTCCTGCACTTCGCCTCCCCCGCCTCACCGATCGACTACCTCGAGCTGCCGATCCAGACCTTGAAGGTCGGCGCGCTCGGGACCCACAAGGCGCTCGGGCTGGCCCGCGCGGCCGGCGCGACCTTCCTGCTCGCGTCGACCTCGGAGGTCTACGGCGACCCGCAGGTCCACCCGCAGCCGGAGACCTACTGGGGCCACGTCAACCCCATCGGGCCCCGCGGCGTCTACGACGAGGCCAAGCGTTTCGCCGAGGCGATGACCTACGCCTACCACCGCAGCCACGACGTCGACGTGCGCGTGGCCCGCATCTTCAACTGCTACGGCCCCCGGCTGCGGATGGACGACGGTCGGGCGGTGCCGACCTTCATCTCCCAGGCGCTCGACGACCGACCGATCACCCTGCACGGCGACGGCAGCCAGACCCGGTCGCTGTGCTACGTCAGCGACCTGGTCGACGGCATCCTGGCCCTGCTCGAGTCCGGCTACACCGAACCGGTGAACCTCGGCAGCGACCAGGAGGTCACCGTGCGCGAGATCGCCGAGGTCATCGTCGAACTCACCGGTTCCGACGCACCGATCGTCACCACCCCACGTCCCGTCGACGACCCGCAGATGCGCCGCCCCGACCTGACCGTCGCCCGCCGGGAGCTCGGGTGGGACCCGAAGGTCGGGCTGCGCGACGGGCTCGAACGCACCGTCACCTGGTTCCGCGAGCACCGCGGCACCCCGGACCGGAGCTGACGCGACGGTGCGTGCGGTCATCCTCTGCGGCGGTCGTGGCACGCGCGCGTACCCGCACACCGAGGTCGTGCCCAAACCCCTCCTCGAGGTGGCGGGTCGTCCGGTCCTCGCCCACGTCCTGGACATCCACGCCGAACAGGGCGTGACCGAGTTCGTGCTGTCCGCCGGGTACCTCGCCGACCGGATCGTCGAGTTCGCCGCGAGGTTGCCGGCCGCGTGGGACGTCGAGGTGGTGGACACGGGCGTGGACGCCAACACCGCCGAGCGCATCACCGGGGTGGCCCACCTGCTCGACGGCCCGTTCCTGGCGACCTACGCCGACGGGCTCGGGGACGTCGACCTCGCCGCGCTCGTGGCCCGGCACGACCAGCACCCCGGAGCGGCGACGGTCACCACCGTGCCGCTGCCGAGCCCCTACGGCACGGTGACCACCGCCGCGGACGGCCGCGTCGAACGTTTCGAGGAGAAACCGCGGTTGGTCGGGCACCGCATCAACGGGGGGTACTTCGTGTTCGACCTCGACGCGCTCACGTGGTTCGACGCGCCCGACCTCGAACGTCAGGTGCTGCCGGCGTTGGCCACCGCCGGGCAGCTGTACACCTTCGAGCACCACGGGTTCTGGCGTTCGATGGACACCTACAAGGACGCGCAGGAGCTGACCGAGCTCGCCCGCCACGGTGCGCCGTGGCGGCGGACGCGCTGAGGAGCCGACACGTGGACGACGCATCGCACCCGACCCCCGCCACCGCGGTCGGCCTCGGCACCGCCGCCGACCCCGGCC
>CAYSTY010000338.1:1901-3136 GCA_964433685.1 uncultured Actinomycetota bacterium
CACCGCCGCCGACCCCGGCCGCGCCACCGCCACCTCCGCCGGCCCCAGCCGCGACCCGCGGGTCGAACAGCTGCGCGGCCGACGGGTGCTGGTCACCGGCGGGTCGGGGTTCATCGGCTCGCACCTGACCGCGGCGCTGGTCGGACTCGGCGCCGACACCCACGTGCTGACCTCGGCGGTGTCGAGCGTCTACCCGCACCGGCTCACCAAGCTGCGTGCGGACCTCACCCTGCACGAGGGCAACCTCACCGACCGCACCGCGCTGCGCGCCGTGGTCCGCGACGCACGGCCCGAGGTGGTGTTCCACCTCGGCGCCTACACCCACGTCGGCAAGTCGTGGTCGCGCATCGACGAGTGCATCCAGACCAACGTGCAGGGCACGGTGAACCTGCTCGAGGCGCTCGACGGCACCGGCTACCGCCGGTTCGTCAACACCGGCACCTCGGAGATCTACGGCGCGATCGACGTGCCGTTCGCGGAGTCCGACCGGCCCGAGCCGGTCTCGCCCTACGCGGTGTCCAAGCACGCGGCGGAGGAGTTCTGCCGGCTCGGCTCGACCGCGCGCGGCTGGCCGATCGTGCGCGTCCGCCCGTTCAACGCCTACGGCCCGGGCCAGTCCCCCGACCGCATCATCCCCGAGGTGATCGTCCGCGCGCTGCGCGGCGACCCGCTGCCGCTGACCCAGGGTCGCCAGACCCGCGAGTTCAACCACGTCGACGACCTCGTCGAGGGGTTCCTGCTGCTCGGGGTCGTGGACGGCATCGACGGTCAGCTGATGAACCTCGGCAACGGCGAGGAGGTGGCGATCGCGGACCTCGTGCGCACCATCCTCGGGCTGCTCGGCGACCCGATCGAGGCCGAGTTCGGGGCGCTGCCCGACCGACCGATCGAGATCTGGCGGATGTGCTGCGACCCGTCCCGAGCCGCGGACCTGCTCGGTTGGCGACCCCGTCTGACGTTGACCGAGGGGCTGACGCGGACCATCGAGTGGTACCGCCAGGAGCTGGCGGGGCCCGGCTCACCGTTCGTCCCGGGGTTCGCCCGCGGCAGCTGACCCGGCCAGGCGCGGCGGGTTCCCGGGGTGACCTGGACGTGCGTCGCGGGTCACCGGGGGCGTGGCCCTACGCTCGTGCGATGTCCAGACCTTCACGCGTCGTCGCCACCGTCGCAGCGGTCGTGCTCATCGCCCTGATGACGCTGACCGCCGACCCGCCGTGGCTGTACTACGTCGTCGC
>CAYSTY010000339.1:0-3132 GCA_964433685.1 uncultured Actinomycetota bacterium
TCGAGGTGCTCGACGTGGACCTCGACCGCGAGCGCGTCTCGCTGTCGCTGAAGGCGACGCAGGAGGACCCGTGGCAGAAGTTCGCCCGCGAGCACGCCGTCGGTGAGAACGTCGACGGTGAGGTGACCAAGCTGGTGCCCTTCGGTGCCTTCGTGAAGGTCGCCGACGGCATCGAGGGCCTGGTCCACATCTCCGAGCTCGCCGAGCGTCACGTCGAGGTGCCGGAGGCCGTGGTCAACGTGGGTGACCAGATCGAGGTCAAGGTCATCGACATCGACACCGTGCGCCGACGCATCTCGCTGTCGCTCAAGCAGGCCCAGGCGCCCGGCACCGGCGACGTCGAGCAGGACCCGTACGACCCGAACCCGACCCCCGTGGTCGAGACGGCGTACTCGTCCGGTGGTGACGATGCCGCACCGACGTCCGGGACCCTGGCGGCCGCGTTCGCCAAGGCCGGCTTCGGTGGCGACGCCGCGCCGACGCCCGAGGAGATGGCGCTGGCCGAGGCCGAGCTGCCGGAGACCCCGGAGGCCGTCGAGGAGCCCGCAGCTGAGGAGGCTGCCCCGGCTGCCGAGTCCGCTCCCGCCGAGGAAGCTGCCCCTGTCGAGGAGGCTGCTCCCGCCGAGGAGGCTGCTCCCGCCGAGGAGGCTGCTCCCGCCGACGAGGCCGCGGGCGAGGACGACGCGCAGGGCTGACCCGCCCGGTCCGGCACGCGCTCGAAGCACCACAGGTGAGCCCCGGCGACGGCCGGGGCTCACCGGTGTGCGGACGTCGACGTGGGGCCGGCGGGGCGGTCGGTGGCCGCGGACGCCACGGGTTACGCTCCGCCGGTCGGGAGGTGGGCGGTGTACCTGGTGGGCTTGACCGGCGGCATCGGCAGCGGGAAGTCGACCGTCGCCACGTGCTTCGCCGCACGCGGTTGGCCGGTGGTCGACGCCGACGCGGTCGCACGGGAGATCGTCGAGCCGGGGGAGCCGGCTCTGGCCGCCCTCGCCGACCGGTTCGGCGCCGCCATCATCCGCGGGGACGGCTCGCTCGATCGGGCCGCGCTCGCCAAGGTCGCCTTCGCCGACGACGCCTCCCGCGCCGACCTCGACCGACTCACCCACCCCCGCATCGCGGCGCGCATCGCCGAACGGCTCGCCTCGCTACCGGTCGCGGGCCCGGGGCAGCGACCCCCGATCGCCGTCGTCGATCACCCCCTGCTGATCGAGACGGGGCAGGTGGGTCGCTTCGACGAGGTCGTCGTGGTGCTCGCCGACGAGGCCATCCGACTCGAACGCCTCGAGCAGCTGCGCGGGCTCGACCCCGACGACGTGCGCGCACGGATGCGGGCACAGGTCGACGACGAGACCCGGCGGGCGGTGGCCACGCAGATCATCGTCAACGAGGGCACGCGCGCGGAGCTCGAGGCTGCGGCGGCCGCCACCGCCGACCGCATCGAGGCCGCCGCTGCGGCCCGCGACGTCCGCACGTGGTGAGCTCGTACGTCCGCCCGGGCGTCGGGAGCGGCCGTGCGACGGGGACCGTCGGGGTGAACTAGCCACGGTGGGCCAGACGCGTCCAGGTCGGCTGGACGATGTCGCCGGGGGAGACGACGTACCGTCGCCGCCGGTTGAGAGCGACAGCCGCCGGGGTCCTGGCACTGCCGGACGCAGCTGCCGCCGTGGGCTCCGCTCGACCTGGAGCGTCGTCATGCCAGCTGACCGTGCCCACCTCGTCTGGTTCGTCGGCGACTCGCCGGGCGCACGTGCGAGGTTCCAGGCGGTGGCACCGCACCTGGCCGCGGTCCGCACGACCCTGGTGACCGTCGGTCCAGCGGGCTCGGCGCCCGCGGGCGTCGACCGGCGGATCGAACTGCCGTGGGACGAGCTACCGACCAGCGCTGCCGGGCGCGCTCTCTACGACCCGCCCGGTCTCCCCGCGTGGTGGGTGCAGGACCGGCCGGACCTGCTGGTCGTCGACGGCGACCAGGCGCAGCAGCTGGCCGCCGTGGCGCGTGCGACCGGCACCACCGCGGTGACCGTCGGCCACCCCGGTGACGCGCGCGTGATCTCACTGCTGCCGGCGGACACGAGCGCCCACCTGTTGCCGTACCCGGCGGTCCTCGAGCCGGGGAGCCGGCCCAGCGCGCTCGACCGGGACGTCCACGTCGGCTGGCTCTCACGCTTCGCGGGACGCCGTCCCAACCGGACCGCGGGCCGTCGGGCGCTCGGGTTGTCCCCGGACCTGCGTGTGGTCACGGTCATCTGTGGACGCGACGGCCTGGGGACCCACGCGGACCTCGCGGGCGCTGCGCACGCCACCCCGGGCTGGACGTGGGTGACCGTCGGTCGCGTCGGACTCGCCGACGCGGTCGTACCTGCCAACCTGATCCGCCTCGGCTGGCGTGACGAGCCGTGGGCGGCGCTCGAGGCCGCCGACGTGGTGGTCTCCGGCGGGGGCACCTCGGTGGTGGCCGAGGTGGCCTCGGCGCGGCGCCCGTCCATCGTGGTACCGCGTCCGGGACGCCCCGACGACCTGGCACACGGGCGCGCGCTGGCGGCCGTCGGTGCCGCTCGGGTGGTGCACGGCTGGCCCGAGACCGACGCGTGGGAGCGACTGCTGGCGACCGCCGTGTCGGACGGTGCCGAGCCGGCCCGTATCGACGACGGGCGCGGTCCCGCCCGTGCCGGCCAATGGCTGACGGCGCTGGCGCAGGTCGGCCACCCCCAGGTTCGTGCCCGGGGCCTGGTCCCGACCACCCCCCGGTAGCTGTCTCAGCACGGGGGTACCGTCGGGGCATGGACGAACAGACCGCCGCCGTCGCACCACCCGTCCCCGAACGCACCGGATCGGGTCGTGCGCAGCACCGTCACCTGCGCGACGACACCCCGTTCCGGGTCGTCAGCGACTTCGTGCCCGCCGGTGACCAGCCGCGCGCCATCGACCGCATCGTGTCGGCGTTCGAGGCCGGGGAACGGGCCGTCACCCTCCTCGGGGCGACCGGTACGGGCAAGACGTTCACGGCCGCCAAGGTGCTCGAGCAGCTCCAGCGACCCTGTCTGATGATCGCGCCCAACAAGACGTTGGCCGCGCAGCTCGCCAACGAGTTCCGCGAGTTCCTGCCCGACAACGCGGTCGAGTACTTCG
>CAYSTY010000340.1:0-3132 GCA_964433685.1 uncultured Actinomycetota bacterium
ACGTCCTCGTTGGACGCTGCGACGACGGACCGGGAGGGGTCGGTGGCAGCTGTGGCAGACGCGGTGCGCGTCCCCGCCAGGCTCGTCCTCCTGCTCGCCGTCGTCGTGGCTGCGGCCGGCACGGTGACGCTCGTTCAACGGGGGGCGTCACCGGCGACCGCGACGGTGGCTGCGACGGTGGCCGCAGCCGCTCCGGCTGGTGACGTCGCGGCGGCGGGACCCGTCCGGTTCGACCCACCGCCTCCCGTCGTCCCGCCGCTGCCTCCGGCCCCGGACGCCGCCGCCGAGGCGGATGCCGTCCCGGACGCTGCCCGGGACGACGAGGCCGATCCGGATCCCGGACCCGAGCCCGCCCCCGACCCCGAACCGGTGGCCGCGCACCTCGACGAGCACGCGACACCTCGACCCGGCGACGTCGACGGGCGGATGCTGGCCAGCCCCCTGCCGCTGCTCGACCGGGAACAGCTGGCCGCCACCGCCGACCGCACCGGCATCCCGGAACGAGCGCTCGCCGCCTACGCCAGCGCCGCGCTGCGTCTGCGCGACGAACGCCCGGGCTGCAACCTGACCTGGATCACCCTCGCCGGCGTCGGCTACGTCGAGTCGCACCACGGCACCATCGGCGCGCGCCAGCTCCTGCCCGACGGGACCCCGTCGACGCCCATCATCGGCATCCCACTGGACGGCGGCCCGCAGGTCCGTGCCATCCGGGACACCGACGGCGGTGCCCTCGACGGGGACGCCCGCTGGGACCGGGCGGTCGGACCGATGCAGTTCATCCCCACCACCTGGGCCCGGTGGGGCGCCGACGGCAACGGCGACGGCGTCGCCGACCCGCAGCACATCGACGACGCCGCGTTGGCCGCGGCCCGCTACCTGTGCGCCTCCGGCCGCGACCTCACCGAGAGCTCGTCCTGGGGGCAGGCGATGTGGAGCTACAACCGCTCCGAGCGGTACATCCGCCACGTGCTGTCGGTCGCCAACACCTACGCCGAACGGGCCAACAGCGCCTGAGCACGAGGGCAGCGTGGCCACCGGGACGGCCGGCGGTGAGGCCCCGCTGGTCCGGCCGGTAGCGTCCCCGCTCCGCGTCGTCGAAGCCTCGGAGCAACGCAGGTGGATGCCCTCGACCCGATCGTCCTGATCACCGTCCCGGCGCTGGTGCTGGCGCTGCTGGTCGGCCTCGTCGCCCGGGGTCGCTCCGGCCGCAGGCCGGGTGGCCGCGAGGTCGGCCCCGGGACCGGTGGCACGCAGGTCCTGGCCCCGCCGACCCCGGACGGGCAGACACCGACACCCGTCGACGAGGAGTTCGCCGCCCCGCACGTCGACGTCGAACCGGACGTGCTGCCCGACGACCTCCTCGTCCCCGACAGCCCGGCGGGCCTCGTCGACACGGGCGCGGGTCGCGATCTGTTGGAACCCGAGGTCCTGCCGCTCGGGGAGCGGTTCAAGCGACGCCTGTCGCGCACGCGCAACGTCCTCGGTTCGTCCGTCGCCGACCTGTTCGGGCGCGGTATCACCGATGAGGCGTGGGACGGTCTCGAGGAGGCGCTGATCACCGCCGACGTCGGCGTCACCGCCACGCTCGAGATCGTCGACGAGCTCAAGCGCCGCAGCCGCGAGGAGGGCGTCACCACGGCCGACGGTGTGCTCGACCTGCTCAAGCAGGAGCTGCGGTCGGCGCTCGGGACCGCCGACCGTTCGCTCGGCCGCGCGACCGACGCGGGACCGACCGTGTGGCTGGTGACCGGTGTCAACGGCACCGGCAAGACCACGACCATCGGCAAGCTCGCCGCCGTCGAACAGCGCGAAGGTCGCCAGCTCGTGCTCGGCGCGGCCGACACCTGGCGTGCCGCCGCGGCCGAGCAGCTCGGCATCTGGGCCGACCGCACGGGCTCGCACCTGGTGCGCAAGGACGAGGGCGCCGACCCCGCCGCGGTCGCGTTCGAGGCCTACACCGCCGCGACCGAACGTTCCGCCGACCTGCTGATCGTCGACACCGCCGGCCGGCTGCACAACAAGCGGGAGCTGATGGACGAGCTCGGCAAGGTCAAGCGCGTCCTCGAGAAGCAGGCCGGACCGCTCGAGGAGACCCTGCTCGTCCTCGACGCCACCACCGGACAGAACGGCATCGCCCAGGCCCGCGCCTTCCTCGAAGCGGTCGAGGTGACCGGCATCGCCCTCACCAAGCTCGACGGCTCCTCCAAGGGCGGCATCGTCGTGGCGGTGCAGCGCGAGCTCGGTCTGCCGGTCAAGCTCGTCGGGCTCGGCGAGGAGATCGACGACCTCGCCCCGTTCGACCCCGAGCTGTTCGTCGAGGGTCTGTTCACCGGCATCGCCGACTGATCGTGTGTCGGCGATGTTCGAGCGGTGGCGAGATGCTCACGCATCGGGTCTGATGCAGGTGCATCACCACCGATGATGCTAGGCTCATCACCATGAGGACCACCGTCACGCTCGATCCCGATGTCGCTGCGCGGTTGCAGCAGCTCATGCGTGAGCGGGGGATCAGTTTCAAGGAAGCGCTCAACGACGCCGTCCGCAGCGGGCTCGGCGACGGGCGGGACCACGAGGCCTCCGCGACACCCACCTTCTCGATGGGTGCGCCGACCGTCCCGCTCGACGGTGCCCTCCGACTCGCAGCGGATCTCGAGGACGAGGAGTCGGTGCGCCGCCTCGCCGCGGGCCGGTGAAGCTCGTCGATGCGAACGTGTTGCTGTACGCCGTCAACGAGGACGCCGTCCACCATCGCGCCGCGAAGCGGTGGCTCGACGACGCGCTCAGCGGAGCGACGACGGTGGGCTGGTGCTGGGTCGTGCTCCTGGCGTTCCTGCGGATCGCGACACGACCGGGCATCTTCGCCCGCCCCCTGGACGGCGCGACGGCGGCGTCCATCGTTCGGCGGTGGCTGGACGCCCCGACGTCGGTGATCGTGGAGCCGACCGTGCAGCACCTCGATGTCCTCACGGCCCTGCTCGCCGAGGCGGGGACGGCGGGCAACCTGGTCAGTGACGCGCACCTCGCGGCGCTGGCGGTCGAGCACCGGGCGAGCGTGGTGACCTTCGATCGTGATCTCGCGCGCTTCTCTAGCATCCGCACCGAGCGTCCGGGGGAGGGCTGATCAGCGGCGCC
>CAYSTY010000341.1:0-3131 GCA_964433685.1 uncultured Actinomycetota bacterium
TCCGTCGACGGCCGCACCGTGCGCCTGAACGTGTGCACCTCCTGCCTCAAGGCCGGCAAGGTCACGCGTCCCACGGTCACGAAGGTCCGCACCGAGCAGGCCTGACCGCTCGCACCTCCCGCGACGCCGTCCCACATCGGGGCGGCGTCGTCGCTGTGCCCGCGGGGTGTGCGACGCCCCACCGTCGGCCGCGCCGAGATGCTCAGCCGTCGGCTGCGTCGAGGTGCTCGTCTCCCTGGCGTGCTCGTTCCTCCGCCGTCTGGTCCACGATGCCGTGGACCGCGAACGGCAGCGCTGCCGCCGACGCCACGGCGAACCCGGGGGCGACCACGAGCAGCACGATCAGGTAACCGAGCAACCCGAGGACGGCGAGGTAGCGCTGCCGGCGCGTGACCAGGTCCGGGAGCGGGGCCAGCGCGACCACGCCGCCGAGGCTGAGGCCCACCGCCATCCCGAGCACCGACGACAGCAGCCCGAGGGGTACCCCGACCACCAGGAACCAGCCCATGGCACGGAGGGTCGCGCCCGGGGCGTTCGGGTGCCGGGAGGCGAAGGCCAGCACCAGGAAGACGAACGGGACGACCGCCATGCCGAGCGCGATCAGCCCTGCGCCGCCCTCCTGCGCGGTGGCCGTGCCCTGCAGGACCAGCCAGTAGCTGAACTGCAGCACCGCCGTACCGGCGATGATGGCCAACCACCGACCACGGAGGCTGAGCTCGCCGCGCCGCGGGCCGGGTCCGCTCACCCCTTGACGGCGCCCGCGGTCAGGCCGCGGACGAAGTAGCGCTGGAGGCTGAAGAACACGACCATGGGCAGCGCCATCGACACGAACGCGGCCGCCGGCAGCAGGTGACGGTTCTGGCCGAAGGCGCCCTGCAGGTTGGCGAGCGCGACGGTCAGGACGCGTACGTCAGGGGTCCCACCGAGGAACACCAGCGCCACCAGCAGGTCGTTCCAGACCCACAGGAACTGGAGCGTGGCGAACGCGGCGAGCGCCGGGACCGACAGCGGCACGACCAGCTTGGTGAAGATCTGCATGTGGGTCGCGCCGTCGACCCGGGCGGATTCGATGATCGACGACGGCAGCGATCCGATGTAGTTGCGCAGCAGGTAGATCGCGAGCGGCAGCCCGAACCCGGTGTGGGCCAACCACATCGCCGGGAAGCTGCCCACGAGGTCGAGGTTGGGGATGATGGTGATCCCGAACAGCGTCGCACCGCGGGTGTACAGCTGCAGGATCGGGATCAGCGCGAGGTGCAGCGGGATCGCGATCAGGCCGACCACACCCGCGAACAGCACCTGCCGCCCCTTGAAGTGCATCCACGAGAACGCGTACGCGGCGAAGGCCGCGATGGTGATGGGGATGACCGTGGACGGGATCGTGACCGCCAGCGAGTTGATGAAGGCGTTGCCGAACCCGCGCTGCTGGCTCAGCACCTCGGCGTAGTTGCCGAGGGTCCACTGGGCGGTCTCGAAGGGGTTGAGCAGCGCCGTCCACCACCCCTCGGCCTCGATGAAGGCCCGGGTGCGGAACGAGGAGATCAGCAGCCCCAGGGTCGGGACCAGCCACAGCACCACGATCGCCAGGACGCTCGAGCGGACGAACCACCCGGCGCGGCCCTGCCGACCCCGGCGGCGCGGCGCCCTGGCCGGCTCCTCGCGGATCGACGGTGCGGCGGCCGGGGCGTCCATCGTCGTCATCGGATCTCCTCCTCGGCGCGGAACCGTTTGATGTTCCAGACCATCACCGGCACCACCATCGCGAACAGCAGGACCGCCACCGCCGCACCCTGGCCGGCGTTGCGGAAGCTGAACGAGAACCGGATCATCCGCTCGGCGATGACCTCGACGCCCGGCGCCCCGGCGCCGAGCACCCAGACGATGTCGAAGATCTTCAGCACGTTGATGACCAACGTCGTGGTGACCACCACGATGGCCGACATGATCGACGGGATGGTGATGCGCCAGAAGATCTGCAGCTCGGTCGCACCGTCGATCCGGGCCGCCTCGAGGATGTCGTCGGGGACCGACTTGATGGCCGCCGACAGGATGATCATCGCGAACCCGGTCTGCATCCAGATCATCACGACCATCATGAAGAAGTTGTTCCACGGGTCCGCCGACAACCACGCGACCGGATCGTTGCCGAACGCGGTCCAGATGCCGTTGAGCAGGCCGGTCTGGTTCCCGAAGACGCGGTAGTCGTAGATGAAGCCCCACACGACGCTGGCACCCACGAACGAGATCGCCATCGGCAGGAAGATCATCGACTTGGCCAACGACTCGCCGCGGCCGAGCCGGTCGGTCAGGACCGCGACCACGAGGCCGAAGGCCACCGCGAAGGCGGGGACGACCACCATCCAGGCCAGGGTGTTGCGGATCGCCCGGAGCATGCTGGCGTCGGAGAACACGAACCGGTAGTTGTCGAGCCCGACCCACTCGATGCCGTTGGCGTCCTGGAGGCTGACGATGACCGTCCGCACGGCGGGGTAGAGCAGGAAGATGCTGAGCAGCAGCAGCGCCGGACCGACGAAGACCCAGGGCCGCACCGACTCCTGGCGACGGAACGGCAGCAGGTCGGTGATCTTGTCCAGCCCGAAGAACAGCACGAACACGCCGGCGACACCGGCGGCGAGGGCGACGAGCACGACGACACCCCGGTTGGCGTCGGTGCTCTGCATCCACCGGAAGGCGGAGACGACCACGAGCACCGCCACGAGTGGCATCAGCAGGGCACCGACGGCGCGCGTGGCCCCGACGCCGCGTCCCTCCGGCGGACCGCCGGGCGGCGGTGTGGTCTCCGGATCGGGTTCGGTCATCACGACCGGTGGTGGTGTGGAACTCAACGCCGCGCTCCCATCCGCCCGACTGCTGCTCGACCCGAGCAGCCCGCACCCTAGGTGGCGTACCGCCGCGCAGCGAGGGTTTCCGCGACGCCAGCACGCCCAACGTGCGAGGGGACGGACCGGTGGTCCGTCCCCTCGCCCGTCACGGCCTCGGTCCGCGGTCGGCCCCGTCGAGACCGACCGCTCGCCGGTTCAGGCCGGCCAGCTCGACTCGACCTGCGAGAGGACCTCGCCGGCGTCGGCGCCGCGCATCCACTCGTTCATCGCGGTCCAGAACGAACCCGA
>CAYSTY010000342.1:0-3103 GCA_964433685.1 uncultured Actinomycetota bacterium
CAGGTCCTGCGGCTCGTGGCCGACCGGCTCACCAGCGCCGTGCGCGACCACGACGTGCTCGCCCGTATCGGCGGCGACGTCTTCGCGGTCGTCCTCGACGGTGCCGGTCCGGACACGACGGCCGAGATCGCCGAGCGGATGCTGGCCGCGGTCCGCCTCCCCCTCCCGGTCGGCGGCAACGTGCTCACCCTCGACGCCAGCATCGGGACGGCGACCTGCCCGCAGGACGCCACGGACGCCAGCGAGCTGCTCCGGCTCGCCGACCTCGCGATGTTCGACGCCAAGAGCACCGGTACCGGACCCCAGGCCTACGACCCCCGCCGTCACGTCGCGGCGGAGGGGCGTCGCCGCATCGTGGACGAGCTACGTCGCGGGATCGAGGGCGACGAGCTGGTGCTGCACTACCAGCCACAGGTGGACCTGCACACCGGCGCCGTGGTCGGGGTCGAAGCCCTCGTCCGCTGGCAGCACCCGCGGGACGGGCTGCTGCCGCCATCGGCGTTCCTGCCGATCGCCGAGAGCGGCGGGCTGATGCGCCCGCTGACCGCTCGGGTCCTGGCCACCGCCGTCGCACGCACCAGCGCGTGGCACGCCGCCGGGTACGCCACGACCACCGCGGTGAACCTGTCGGTGACCAACCTGCTCGACCTCGAGCTACCCGGGCAGCTCGACCGGTTGTTCGGCACCTGCGACCTCGCCCCGCGTGCGCTGACCCTGGAGCTCACCGAGGACCTGTTCATCGTGGACCCGT
This sequence comes from uncultured Actinomycetota bacterium, assembly GCA_964433685.1. Lineage (GTDB taxonomy): Bacteria > Actinomycetota > Nitriliruptoria > Nitriliruptorales > Nitriliruptoraceae > Nitriliruptor. The sequence continues at coordinate 752 of CAYSTY010000342.1, forward strand.
GCCGTGCCCAGCGGGTCGTGTCGGCGCTGCTCGAACGCGGGGTCCTGCTCTACGTCGACGACTACGGCACCGGCTACTCCTCGATGGGCTACCTGCGCGACCTCGAGGGCCTCGCGGGCCTCAAGCTCGACCGGTCGTTCGTGGGCCGCATCGACGTCGACCCTCGCGCCCGGGCCATCGTGTCCTCGACGGTGTCGCTGGCCCACGCGCTCGACCTCGACGTGATCGCGGAGGGGGTGGAGACGGCGGCGGTCGGCGACATCCTCCGCGACCTCGGGTGCACCAAGGCCCAGGGGTACCTGTTCTCACGGCCCGTCCCCGCCGACCAGCTCGATCTCGGACGACGGCTGCCAGGTGCGTGAGCTCGCCGACCCCGACTCGAGGTTCGCCCGGCTCGGCGGCATCGAGGTCCACCACAAGGTCGCCGGTGATCCGGACGCGGCCGCCGTCGTCCTGCTGCACCACTTCCACGGCAACGTGGCCACCTGGCGCCACGTGCAACGGGGCCTCGCCGACCGCTACCGGGTCATCGCGTTCGACCGCCCCGGTTTCGGGCTCACCGAACGACCGCGGCGTCGCCGCTGGAACGGCACCAACCCGTACACGCGCGCGGCGTCGGTCGACCTGACCACCGCGCTGCTCGACCACCTCGACGTCGACCGGGCCGTCCTCGTGGGCTCGTCGGCCGGTGGCACCATCGCGCTCGAGACCTACCAGCGCGCCCCCGGCCGCGTCCGCGGCCTCGGGCTGCTCGCCCCGGCCATCACCGGCGACGTCGGCCCGCCACCCCACGTGCGTCGGATCATGCAGCGTGCGCCCCTGCGGGCGCTCGGTCCACCGCTCGTGCGGCGGTTCGCCGGCGACATCACCCGCGAACGGGTCAGCGGGTCGTGGGCCGACCCGACGCTGGCGACCCCCGACGACGTCGACGCCTACGCCCGCGCGATGCGCGCCGACGGTTGGGCGCGCGGCTACTGGGAGCTGTTCTCGGCCGAGCCGCCCCCGAACCTCAGCACGCTGCTGCCGCGCGTCGAGGTGCCGACCGTCGTCGTGTCCGGCGACAGCGACCGGGTCGTGGCCCCGGTCCTCAGTCGCCGGACCGCCGCGGCCATCCCCGGCGCCCGGTACGTCGAGTTGCCGCGGGCGGGGCACACCCCGCAGGAGGAACGCCCGGACGCCGTCACCCAGGTGCTGCGCGCGTTCCTGGACGACCTCCCGGACCCCTGACCTGCTGCGGCGTCGGTCACGGCTCCTCGCCGTAGCTCTCGAGGTCGTCGAGCCAGTCGGCGACCTCGCCGTCGCCCTCCGCCGGGCCGACGCGGCGCTCCTCGGGGGCGTGGGGCAGGACGCTGGCCACGTAGCTGTCGGTCGCGGCCCACAGGTCGACGTCGGCGCCCTCGACCTCGCTGCGCTCGTGCCAGTGCTCGAGCACCTCGTGGAACAGCTCCGCCGGGTCACGCCGCCCGCGCAGCTCCGCCGGGATGCGGTCGATCACGGGCTCGAACGACCGCTCGAGCCAGCGGTGGGCGAGCAGCGCCTCCGGCAGCTGTCGGCCCTCCTCCTGCTCCAGCCACGCGCCGAAGCTGTGGACGTCGTTGAGCAGCCGCTGCGCCTGGTGGTCCTGGACCTCGAGCCCGGTGAGCCGCCGCAGCAGCCGCTGGAAGCGGCCCGGCTCGAGCACCGAGGTCTTCAGGACCATGCGGGTCACGCCCGGTTCGTCCTGCACGAGCTCGAGCTCCTCCACGTCGTAGCCGAGGTCGTTGATGCGACGCAGCCGGTCGTGGATGCGGTAGCGCTCGTCGTCGGCGAACACCTCGTCGCGGGTCAGCTCGTTCCACAGCGCCTCGTAGCGGCTGCGCATGTCCTCGCCGAGGGCGAACGGATCGACCTCGGGTCCGAGGATGCCGGCCGCCTGGAGGTCGAGCAGCTCGCCGCCGCACTTCTCGATGGCCGTGTCGAGGTCGTACTCGCGCTGACCACGGGTGAGCTCCTCGTGCAGCTCCCCGGTCTCGGTGTCGACCACGTAGGCCGACAGGCGACCGGCGTCGCGTCGGAAGAGGGTGTTGGACAGCGAGCAGTCGAGCCACAGGAACCCGTTGAGGTGGATCCGGACGAGCAGGTGCACGAGCGCGTCGACCATCACCTCGCGCAGGCGTTCGTGGGCCTGTCGCTGGAACAGCAGGCGGTAGGGGACCGAGAACTCGAGGTGTTCGGTGATCAGCACCGCGTCGAGCGGCTCACCGTCCGGGGTGACCCGCCGGGTGACGACGCCGATGACGTCGACGACCGGGACGCCTTCCTCGGCGAGGTGGCGCAGGAACCGCCACTCCCGCAGCGCGTAGCGGCGCGGCA
>CAYSTY010000343.1:0-3101 GCA_964433685.1 uncultured Actinomycetota bacterium
CCGATCGCTAGACGCGGTACATGACGACGTAGACCGCGGCCCACACCAGCGATGCGCCGCCGATCAACGCGGAGCCGATCGCACGCGGCGTCACGCCGTACCGGTCACCACGGGGTCCCGGTCGAGGAAGCGTCCGTAGCGTTCGGCAGCGTCGTCGATCGCGCCACGTTCGTCGCGGGTCAGCCTCCGGAACGGCAGCACCTCGAAGCGGACCTGCGTGGCGGTCACGGTCCGACGCATCCCAGCGACCATCTGCGCCTCGACGAGGACCATGCCGACGCTGGCGGGACGGCCGCGCGGGACGATGCCGGCCACATCCAGCACGGGCCGCGAGTCCTGGTAGCCGTTGTGGAACTCGTCGAGCGTCTGCAACAGGTGGGCCCGTGGCTCGTCCGTCTCCTCATCCGGCGGCGGTTCGCCGGCGTGCCAGTAGGTCCGTCCGCCGAGCTCGAAGGAGCGCAGCTGGCCACCAGCCGCGGCGATGCCGGCACGCACGTCGGTGAGCGTCATCGTGGCCCAGTACGCGAGGTCCCGTTCGGTCGCCGGGCCGTGACCCGTGAAGTAGCGCAGTGCGAGCTCGGCGATGGCCTCGTCGCGCGCCAGGACGCGGGCGTCCGGAGCTCGTTCGGCGAACGGCGCGTAGGTGTGTTCACCGTCGCCACGTGGCCCGCTGCAGACGATCGCCTCGAGCTCGGCGTCCGCGAGGGCCACCCCGATGGCACGGCGGTCCCGTTGGAGGCCAGCTGCGACCAGGTCCTCCCCGAGCTGCGTCCGGGTCCGAGGCCCGTCCGCGACCGCGTCCGCGATCACCGGACGGGTGCGTTCGAACGTCGCGTCGTCGATGCCGAGGTCGCGTTGAACGGTGGCGAACGCGCGGCGGACCCGCGGACCGGTCAGCGCCAGCGACCACCCGATGTCGTCGGGGAGCACGAAGTGCCACGTCGGTCGGAGCACGTGGGTGCGCAGGATCGCACCCGCATCGAAGCAGCGTCCGAACGCCGCTTCGCTGAGCCCCGGACGGGTGCGGGCCGCGACGGCCCACGACGCCTGCGGGTGGTTCTCGGCCTGCACGGCGAGGTGGGCGCGCACCACCTCTTCCGGTCCGTCGTGTCCCGGTCCGACGAGCCCGAAGCGGTGCAACCGCCACCGCGCGAGCGCCTGGTCGTCCACCACCTCGCCTCCCGTCGTGTGGCAGCGACGCTACGGGTGGACGCGGACAGGACGCGTCCGCAGCTCGGCCGCGACCGTGAACCCGGGGTGTCGCGGTAGAACGCGACCGTCGGCCCGTGGTGCTCCCTCGGGATCCTCATCGCGACGTTCACTCCGGCAACGTGCTCCGGCATACCGACGTCTCACGCTGCGACGGGCGCCGACCCTGACGGTGGCGACACGACGTCACGGCGCGTCCCGCTCGGCGATCAGGTGGATGACCCCGGCAGGGTTGCGGATCCAGTGGCTGCGCTCCCCCGCCTCACCCTCGAGCGGTTCCACCTCGTCGCACGGCTCGATGCCGATCGCGCCGAGGGTGGCGGTCGCGGCGGCGAGGTCGTCGGTGCCGAGCTCGAGCCAGACATCGGACCGACTCGCGCCGTCGACGCGGTCGAGCCACAGCGTCATCGGCCCGAAGCCGATCCGGTGGCTGGCGGCGACGGTCGCCGATCCGGTGTCGTCGACGGCCTCCACCTCGAACCCGAGCGTGTCGCGGTAGAACGCCACGGTCGCGTCGTACTGCGCCCGCGGGATCTTCATCGCGACGTTCACCCCGGCGACGAACTCCGGCATCTGGTCCTCCTCAGGTCGGCGAGACCCGGGACCCTAACGACGTGACGCCCGTCGTCGGCGCGCCGCGGACAGGCGTGGGATGCGGTGCTGTGCGTCCGCTACCCGAGCCGCGAGGCGTTCGCCGAGATGGTGTCCGACCCGGAGTACCAGGAGGTCACCCACCTGCGGACCGAAGCGCTGCTCGAGGCGGTGCTCCAGCCGACCACGCCCTGGTGATCGCCCCCGCCAGCCGGTCGCGCCGGGCGCGTCGGACGCCGGTACCCGGGGCGGCTCAGGCGGTGAGGCGCACGATCGCACCGCCGGCCGCGATACCGAGCTCCGGCGCGCAGTGGGCGACGTACGCGAGCCACACCGAGCCGCTCCGGGCGCGCACCCAGGCGAGCAGGAACCCGGCGAAGCCGGTCAGCACGATCTGCGCCGGCGCGAACGTCAGCCCGTCGCCGGTGACGACCAGGCCGTGCCCGAGCCCGAACCCGAGGCTGGTGAGGACGATGCCCCAGCCGACCGGCGCACCCCACAGCCGCCACGGCGTGCCGAGCGCCCGGTCGAGCAGCGCCAGCAGCACCCCGCGCCAGAGCAGCTCCTCGACGAGGTTCGGGTGCGCGAGGTCCCACAGCAGACCGCGGGCGATGCCGTCGGAGAACGGGTCGGTGCCGCTCGCGACGACGGACACGGCGACGAGCAGGAACCAGCCGACGATGAGGCCGACGGGTGCGCCGAGCGTGCCCCGGTCGGGGAGGCGGACACCGACGTCCTCGCGGGCCCACCTCGCCAGGACCACGAGCAGGACGGTGAGCCACACCAGCTCGAGGGTCTTGCCCTGCCAGTTGCCCGCGAGCTCGGTGAACACGCCGACGCGTGGGAGGCTGTGCACGACGTAGCTGAGGGCGAGGAACCCCGCTGCTGCCGACAGCGCGCGACCGGCACCGTCGCGACCGCGAGCGGCGAGCCACGCCAGCGGCGCCAGGACGGCGAGGTCCAGCGCGACCCAGGCCAGAGCGGTACCGACGTCCTCGAACAGCGTCGCGGGCCCGGCCATCACGACGACGACGGCGGTCGCGGCGACGATCACCGTGCCGACGGGCAGCACCCACCGGCGCGTGTCGATCGGCGACGGCGCGAGCCACGGCATCCTCCGCTCCTGTCATCAGGGGCGGCGGACCGTAGACACCCCGATCGTCCGCTGACCGATGAGTTCGCGGGGCGTGCGGCGTCGGACCCCGAGAACGCCCGACACCGTCACCGCGTTCAGTCCGCGCGGCGGCGCAGCGCCCACGCGCCGCCGAGCAGCGTCAGGGCGAGCAGCGCGACCGACGCCG
>CAYSTY010000344.1:0-3101 GCA_964433685.1 uncultured Actinomycetota bacterium
GAACCCCTCGAGCGCGCGCAGCGTCAGCTCGCTGATCCGGGCCTCGTGCACCTGGTAGTCGGTCAGCGTGCCGTCCTCGCGCGGGTCGGCGTCGTAGCCCGCCTTGGTGAGGTTGCGCGGGGTGAACGCGTCCACGTTCAGGATCAACGTGCCGCCGTTCTTGACCGCCGTCAGGTGCTTCATCAGCGCGGCCGGGTTCATCGCCACGAGCACGTCGGGCGCGTCCCCGGGGGTGTGCACGTCCGAGTCGGAGAAGTGCAGCTGGAAGGAGCTGACCCCCGCGAGCGTCCCGGCGGGCGCGCGGATCTCGGCCGGGAAGTCCGGCAACGTCGCGATGTCGTTGCCGGCGAGCGCCGACTGGGAGGTGAACTGGTCCCCCGTCAGCTGCATCCCGTCACCCGAGTCACCGGCGAACCGGACGACGGCGCTGGCGAGCGCGACCCGTTCGCGCTCGACGTGACCGTTCCCCGCCGACGACCCTGCTGGAGGGCCGCTCGTCTCCCGACCGTCCGTCTCCCGCCCCTCCGACACCGCGCTCTCCCTCGCTGGCGTCCGGCCAGCCTAGGGAGCCGGGTCGCGTCGGGGACGGGAAGTGGACGTTCGCGCGCGGGTCGTCCGGCCTGGCACGCCGGGATCAGCAGACGCTGCGCAACAGGGGGTAGGGGTTGACGGCGCCGCCCCCACCCGGGTGCAGCTCGAAGTGGACGTGCGGCGTCCCCCGGGCGTTGCCCGTGTCGCCGTTGGTCCCCGTCTGCTGGCCGGCGCTGACCCGTGCGCCGTTGGCCACGGTGTGGCTCTGCAGGTGCATGTACCAGTACTGGTTGCCGTCGCTGCCGCGGAGGATGGCCCACAGGCCGGCCGACGGGCCCGGTGACTGGATCGACCAGGTCCCGTCCACGATGGCGTAGACCGGCGTGCCGTAGGGGGCGAGCATGTCGGTACCGCGGTGGGCCCGGCCGCCCGACCGCGGGGCACCCCAGGTGTCGGTGAACGAACGCGGCTGACCGAGCGGGCAGGCCTTGCCCGAGGAGCTGACGGGGCTGCTGCCACCACCCCGCGACGGGCTCGACCCCGACGACCCGGACGACCCGGAGCCGGACGACCCGGACGACCCGGAGCCGGACGGACCGGACGCGCGTTCACGTGCTGCGGCCGCCGCACGTTCACGCTCGCGCCGCTCCTGCTCCGCGCGGCGTTGCCGTTCGCGCTCCTCGGCCTCGAGCCGCTCCTCGAGCTCCGCCGCCCGTTCGAGGTCGCGCTGGAGCGTCGCCTGGAGCGCACGTCGTTCGGCGACGGCCTCGCTGACCTCCTCCTCCTGGGCGTCGAGCCGCTCGCGCACCGCCGCGAGACGGCGCCGGTCGGCACCGAGCGCCTCGACCTCACCGAGGTCGGCCACGACCACCCGCTCGAGCGCCTGCGCGCGGAAGAGCGCGTCCGCGGCGTCGTCCGAGGCGAGGAAGGCCGAGAACGGGTCCCGCACGGCACCGCGCTTGAACAGCGCGCGCACGTGGTCCTGCATCCCGTCGTGCAGCCGGTCGATCTCGACCTCGAGCGTGTCGGCCTCGGCAGCGAGCTGATCGGCCTCGGCCTCGAGCCGGGCGACGCGCCCCTCGACCTCGCCGAGCGCGGCCGTCGCCTCGTCGAGCCGCTCCTGCAACGCCGCACGTTCGGTCCGGGCCTCGGCCAGCGACTGCGCCGAGGATGCGGCGGGCGCCACCACGACCGCGGCCAGCAGCACACCGACGAGGAGCGGCAGGGGGCGACGCGGACGCACGGGCTACCGGTTCGCTCGGGAAGGTGGGGTCCGGCGCGGGCCTCGGACGGCCACGGCGCCGCGCGGAGGGTAGCGCCGACGCGTGCGCGCCACCCAGGACGGTGTCACCCGAGCAGCTCCGCGGTGCCGCCCACCCCGACGCGGTCGAGCTCGGTCTTCGGCGCCACCCGCCAGAAGCCCTCGACCGCGGCATCCCAGTCCGCGAGCAGCGCGGCGGCACGGCGTGAGCCGGTCACGGTGGCGTGCGTGGTCACGAGCTCCCGGAGCCGGGTGAGCTGCGGGCCGTCGGGCCGACGTGCCTCGACCAGCTGCCGGTTCACGCGCGAGAGCACGTCGCCACCGCGATCGTGGACGAACAGCTCGCCGCCGCTCATGCCCGCGCCGACGTTGTGGCCGGTGCGCCCGAGCACGACGACGGTCCCCCCGGTCATGTACTCGCACGCGTGGTCGCCGGTGCCCTCGACCACGGCGGTCGCACCCGAGTTGCGCACCGCGAACCGCTCCCCCGCGCGCCCGGCGACGAACAGCTCACCGGCCGTCGCGCCGTACAGCACGGTGTTGCCGACCAGGACCGGGTCGCCGGCATCGTCCTGCGGGGGCCGCACGACGATGCGCCCGCCCCCGAGCCCCTTGCCGACGTAGTCGTTGGCCTCCCCGTCGAGGACGAGCTCGGTCCCGTACGTCGCGAAGGCGCCGAACGACTGACCGGCTGCACCCTCGAAGCGCAGCCGGGCGACCCCGTTGGGGGGCGCGACCCCGAACTCGAGCCCCACGGCGCCGCCGAGGCGTGCGCCGACGGTCCGGTCGACGTTGTCGATGCGGTAGCGGTACTCGACCAGCCCGCCGAGGAAGACGGTCTCGAGCGCGTCGTCGAACACGCGGTCGCCGAGGGCGCTGCGCGGGTCCTGGATGGCCAGGCGCGCCACGAAGCGTCGTTCGCCGTGCCCCGGGTCGCCGAGCAGGGGGCCCACCTCGAGCCGGCGGGCGCGCCCCTCGAGCTCCGGGCGGGCGCGCAGCAGGTCGACCCGCCCGATCGCCTCGTCGAGCGAGCGCAGCCCGAGGCGGGCGAGGTGCCGCCGCACCTCCTCGGCGACGAACAGCAGGTAGGCGGCCACCTGCTCCGGGTTGCCGACGAACTTGTCTCGGAGGTCCGGCCGCTGGGTGGCGATCCCGACCGGGCAGGTGTCGCGGTGGCACGCGCGCGCGAGGATGCACCCCTCGGCGAGGAGCGCGACGGTGCCGAAGGAGTACTCGTCCGCACCGAGGAGCGCCGCGAGGATCACGTCGCGTCCGGTCTTGAACCCGCCGTCGACCCGCAGCTTGACCC
>CAYSTY010000345.1:0-3097 GCA_964433685.1 uncultured Actinomycetota bacterium
CCCGGCTCAACCGGCGGCGAGCAGGTCCGCGATGCGGCGGTAGCGGGCCGCGTTGGCGGTCCAGGTCCGCTCCTCGAGGACCCGCTGACGGGCCGCGGCACCGAGTTCCGCGCGGCGCCGGGGATCGTCGAGCAGCGGCGCGACCACGTCGGCGAGCGCCACCGGGTCCTCGGCCGGGAAGGTCAGCCCGGTACGCCCGGGCTCGACGAGCTCCTCGAGGGCTGGCAGGGCGGAGACCACGACCGCGCGCTCGAGCGCCATCGCCTCCACCGGCTTGAGCGGGGTGACCATCCGGCACACCCGCTGGTCGCGACGCGGCACCACGAACACGTCGATCGCCTCGTAGTGCGCGACGATCCGCTCGTGCGGGACCCGGCCGGGGAACCGGACGTGGGCGCTGAGCCCCAACCGGTCGGCGAGCGCGATCAACCGCCCACGCTCGGGGCCGTCCCCCACCACGAGCAACGCGACGTCCACACCCCGGTCGCGCAGCTCACGGGTCGCCTCGACCAGCGTCCCGACGCCCTCGTACGGCTCGAGGCTGGTGATGTAGCCGAGGACGGTCCGCCCCTCGAGGTCGAGGTCACGGCGCACGCCCCGGCCACCTTCACCGGTCGGCGCGAACCGGTCGGCATCGACGGCGTTCGGCACCACGCTGATGCGGTCGGCGGGCACCCCACGGGCGATGAGGTCGTCGCGCATCGCCACGCCGAGCGTGGCCACGTGATCGGCCTGTGCCGCGCACCACGCCTCGACGGCCCGGGTCTCGAGGTAGTGCTCGCTGCGTTCGGCACCGGCCGGCCGACGCGACAGCCAGGTGTCCTCGAGGAACCCGCGCAGCTCGTAGAGCACCGGGGTCCCGAGGCGTTCGCGCAGCCCGAGCGCCACCTGGGCGTTGCGGTGGGGCGAGGTCGGGTGCAGCCACGCCGGCGCCAGGTCGGCGACCGGACCGATCAGGCCGTTGACCGCGCGGCCGAGCTTGGCGGCCTCCCCGATCGCGGGGGCGGCGTCGTCCGGCACGTGGCGGTAGGGGATGTCGTCGATGCGGTGCTCGGCCGGTGCGTCGAACCGGCCCTCGTTCCACGGGTAGCCGGGTCGGGTCACCGCCACCGGGTCGAGCCCCACCGAACGCTGTGCGAGCAGGACCCGCTGGGTACGGACGGTGTAACCGGTCTGACGGTGCGGCAGGGTGTTGTTCAGCAGGTGCACGACGCGGTCCGGGCGTCGGGCAGGCGCCGGCACCCGGACCGTGGGCACGGGCACACGTCCGGGCTGGAGGGCGGCCCGGTCACCCGCCAGACGGGCGCGGGCACGGACGCCGACCCGCCCGCCGACGGACGCGAGTTCGCTCGCCGCGCGGTCGAGCCGCCCGAGCCGCAGATCGGCCCGCGCCCGGACGAGGCGGTCACGGTCGCCGTCCCCCGTCACCAGCGTCGCCACGACCTCCGGTCGCTCCAGCTCGACCGCGAGCCCCGCCAGCAGCCGGCGTTCGCGCGGCCGTCGGCGTGCCGCCACCGCGTCGAGGACACGACCGAAGCGCTCGTCCCCGGCGCTGCGGACCACCGCCGCGGTCGCCAACAACGTCCCCACCGCCCCCACGCGGCCACGGACCGCCAGCTCGAAGAGCCGATCCAACCAGCGTTCGGGCAACGGGGACCGCCCGAGCAGACCCACCGTCCGGTGGATCACCCACACCGGATCGTCGCCCAGGCGGGTGACGATGAAGCGCACCGTCGCGACCGGGCGGGCACGGACGCGACGACGGAACTCACCGAGCACCGGTGGCGGAGGCAACGCGGGACCTCGGGACGGTCGGGGACGGGCGGCGGCGTAGTCTGCCAGCCCCGCCCACCGCCCCGTCGTCGAAGGGACCCCCGTGTCAGCGCCGATCGTCCACGTCGTCGGAGCGCGCCCGAACTTCATGAAGGCGGCACCGGTCATCGACGCCCTCGCGGCACGTGACGCGAACCAGCAGGTGGTGCACACCGGGCAGCACTACGACGCGAAGATGTCGCAGGTGTTCTTCGACGAGCTGGGGATCCGGGAGCCGGACCTCAACCTCGGGGTCGGTTCGGGCACCCACGCCCAGCAGACCGCCTCCCTGCTGACGGCGCTCGAGGGCGCCTTCGAGGAGCTGTCGCCGCGCGCCGTGGTGGTCTACGGCGACATCAACTCGACGATGGCGGCCGCGCTCGTCGGCGCCAAGCTCGAGGTGCCCTCGGTGCACGTCGAGGCCGGGTTGCGCAGCTTCGACCTGTCGATGCCCGAGGAGATCAACCGTCGGGTCACCGACGTCCTGGCCGACCTGCTCCTGGTCACCTCCCCCGAGGGGCTGTCCTACCTCGCCGACGAAGGGGTCGCGCCGGCCAAGGCGCACCTGATCGGCAACCCCATGATCGACACGCTGCTGCGCAACCGCGACCGGTTCGACGCCGCGCGGGTCCGGGGCGAGCTGGACGTCCCCGAGCGGTACGCCGTCGGCACCCTCCACCGACCCGGCAACGTCGACGACGCGGCGACCGCCGCGGCCGTGGTCGCCGCGGTGCGGGACGTCGCGAGCCGGATCCCGCTGGTGATCCCGCTGCACCCTCGCGGTCGGCAGCGGTTGGCCGACGCGGGCCTCGTCGAGGGGAACGGGGTGCGCATCATCGACCCGCTCGGCTACGTCGACTTCCTGTCGCTCGTGGCCGGCGCGGCGCTGGTGGTGACCGATTCGGGCGGGGTGCAGGAGGAGACCACCATCCTCGAGGTCCCCTGCCTGACGGTGCGGCCCAACACCGAGCGGCCGATCACCGTGACCCACGGGACCAACCAGCTCGTCACCCCCGACGCGCTCCCGGAGGCGGCCCGATCCATCCTCGCGGGCGAGACGATCTTCCCCACCGAGCGGCCACCGCTCTGGGACGGTCGTGCCGGCCAGCGGGCGGCCGACCTCATCCTCGCCCGCTACCCCGAGGCCCCCACCACCGCCTGAGTCGCGGTGCGGAGCCGTGTCGTCCCAGACGGTAAGGTCGCCACGTGACGGACCTCTCCTCGGGGAGCCAGCCGCAGCTCGTGCGGCTCGGCGAGACCCCACCACTGCCTGAGTACCTGCGGT
>CAYSTY010000346.1:0-3088 GCA_964433685.1 uncultured Actinomycetota bacterium
CTGCTCCACATCCCGGTCCAGGCGGCGGCGGTGTCGGGGTTCGGGGTGTTCGCCGTCCTGACCGACCTCGGCGTCCTCGGTGACACGCTGACGAGCAGCTTCGGTCAGTCCGCGCTGGTGCGCCTGGCGGCGCTGTTGGCGCTCGCCGCGCCGTGGTTCGTGACCCGGTCGGCGACCGCATCCCCCGCGCCCAACCTCGGCACCCGACGGCCGCTGCTGTGGCTCGGTGCCGCGGCTGCGCTGGCGCTCGGCTCGTTCCTGCTCGACGGTCACCAGCGCACCGTCGAACCCACGTGGTTGCTGGTAGGCGGTGACGCGATCCACCTCGCCGGTGCGGCCGCCTGGTTCGGCGGCGTGGTCCTGCTGCTGGTGACCCTCCGTCGCACGCGCCTCGAGGACGACCCGGTCGGCGCGGCGACGGTCATCGCCCGCTTCAGCCGCCTCGCGTTCTGGTCGGTCCTCGCGTTGGCCGTGGCCGGGACGGCGATGGCGCTGCCGCTGGTGCGTGGTCTCGACGCGCTCACCTCGACCGGGTACGGCTGGAGCCTGCTGGCCAAGGTCGTGCTGGTGCTGGTGGTCCTGGTCGTCGCGGCCTACAACCGCCGTCAGCTGGTGCCGGTCATCACCGCCAGCGCCGCACCCGCCGGGGGCAGCGTCGATGCGGACGCGGACGCCGACCTCGCCGCGCCGGGAGCTGCCGGGTCGTCCTCGGCTGCGGCGTGGCGCACGCTCGGCCAGGCCGTCCGGGTCGAGGTGGTGCTGCTGGTCGCGGTGCTCGGTCTGACCGGCTTCCTCGTCACGACCCAACCGGCGGCGGAGGCGGCCGGGCTCACCGGGCCGACGATGGCGAGCGAACCGCTCACCGACGAGCTCCGTCTCGACCTGGTGATCACCCCGTCCGCGGCGGGCCTCAACACGGTGCACGCCTACGTGCTCGAGCTGTCGGGCCAACCCTCCGGTGAGGTCGAGGACCTGCGCCTCGAGTTCACCTTCGTCGACCAGGACATCGGCCCGTTCGTGGTCGAACCGTTCGTCGCCGGCCCGGGCCACTGGACCGCGACGATCGAGGACCTGCGGTTCCCCGGGTCCTGGGAGGTCCGGATCGTCGGCGGCCTCGGACGCTTCGACGAGATCGACGTCACCATCCCCTTCACGATCAGCTGAACCGCCCCCCTGTTCCCCGCTTCCGTCCGGAGGTCGTCCCCATGCGGCTGCGCCGCCCCGTCACCGTCTCGACCCTCGCCGTGGCCCTGTTGGCCACCACGGCCTGGCCCGCCGCCGCCCACCCCGGCTTCCGCGACGGCGCCACCGCCCCCGCACGGTCGCTGGCCAGCCTCGAGCTGGCGATGGCCCACGGCTGCGGGACCGAGGCCGACGCAGGGGGTGATCCGACCACCGAGGTCTCGATCGAGGTCCCCGAGGCGTTCAGCCACATCGCTCCCGGCGAGGTCGACGGCTACGAGGTGACCACGGAGGGCGCCGGCTCGGTCCCCGAGACGGTGACCTGGACCGCCACCGATGGTGGTATCCCGGCGCCGGTGCTGCCGATGGAGGTCGTGGTCGACGGCGACCCGGGCGACGAGGTCTACGTCAAGGTCTTCCAGGGCTGCGACGGCTTCTCCTACCGGTGGGTCGGCACCCCCGACGAACCGGCCGACGACCCGGCGGTGCGTCTGACCCTCGGTGAGATCGACCCGGACTCCCCGCCGCCGCCGGCGCCCGAGGCCCCGGACATCGAGGAGGAGCCGGGTCTGACCGGCGAGGGTGAGATCGCCCCCGTCGACGACGACGCGGCGACGGACACCCCCGACGAGACCGACGAGGTCGCCCCCGAGGACGACGAGACGCCCGCCGCCGTCGAGGAGCTGCCGACCGAACCGCCGGCCGAGGAGGATGGTGACGGTGGCCTCGGGTGGCTGCCGATCGCGATCGGGGCGGTCGTGCTGGCCGGTCTCGGTGGGCTGCTCGCGAGCCGCAGGAAGCAGCCGGTCCTCGACCCGACGGCGCGCGAGCCGGGCGACCCGGAACCGACCACCGGTGACGCGCCGACCGACGACCGGTGAGGCGGACCGTGCGCGCTCGTGCCCTGTCGAGCGGGGTGCTGACCGGCCTGCTGGCGACGGTGCTCCTGGTGGTGCTGCCCGGGGTCGCGTCCGCCGACCCGGCCGGACCCACCAACTACGAGTCCCGTGTGACCGGCGTCACCCCCGACGACCTCGGCATCGAGGTCGAGGTCCTCGGCGGGGACGCCTACGTGCAGCTGGCCGTCCCCGACGGGGTCGCGGCCACCGTCACCGGCTACGAGGACGGTGAGCACTACCTGCGCTTCCTGCCCGACGGGACCGTGGAGCGCAACGAGGTGTCCCCGACCCGGTGGCTCAACGACGCCCGCTACGGCGCGGCCGAGACCACCGTCCCGCCGGAGGCGTCGGTCGACGCGCCACCTCGTTGGGAGGTCGTGGCGACGGACGGGACCTACGCGTGGCACGACCACCGGGTCCACTGGATGTCACCGCAGCTGCCCGACCAGATCGATCCGGACCTGGCCGAACGCCAGCGCGTCCTGACCTGGACGTTGCCGTTGACGGTGGACGACCAGCCGGTCGAGGTGGCCGGTGAGCTCGACCACCTGCCGTCGCCGACACCCGTGGTCCCCGGCGTCGTCCTGCTGCTCGTCGCGGCGGCTGGCCTGGCGTTGGCCCTGCGCCGGTCCGGCGCGGTACCCCTGGTCGCCCTGGTCGGGGCGGCGGCCGCGGCGACGGTCGGGGTCGCGTCCGTGGTGGGGCTCCCACCCGGTGCCGACAGCGAACCTGCGCTGCTGATCCTGCCCGGCGTCGCCGTCCTGCTGCTGGTCGCCGGTGCGGTGCTCCGGCGCCGCCCCGGCCCGGCCGGTGCGGTCGTGACCGGCGCCGCCGGCGTCCCCCTCGTGGTCTGGGGCGTGCTGCTGCTGCGCGCGTTCACGTCCGCGATCGTCCCGACCGCCCTGCCGACCGGGCTCGCCCGGATCCTCGTGGCGGTGGCGCTCGGCGCAGGGATCGCGGCGGTGATCGCCGCCGCGCGGGTGCTGTTCGCACCGGCCGACCTCACC
>CAYSTY010000347.1:0-3071 GCA_964433685.1 uncultured Actinomycetota bacterium
GGTCGCCGGTTCATCTTCACCAGCTTCTTCTTCCTGATGCTCGGCGGCCTGCTCGCGATGCTGATGCGGCTGCAGCTGATCGGCCCCGACAACGACGTGATGGGCCCGGACGGCTTCAACCAGCTGTTCACCATGCACGGCACCATCATGATGTTCCTGTTCGTGGTGCCGATGCTCGAGGGCTTCACGATCTACGTCGCGCCCCTGCAGCTCGGTTCCCGCGACATGCCGATGCCGCGCCTCAACGCCTTCGGCTACTGGGGGTTCCTGCTCGGTGGGATCTTCCTGCTCTCGAGCTTCGCGGTCGGCGCGGTGCCCGACAGCGGGTGGTTCGCGTACGTGCCCCTGACGCGCTCGAGCTACTCCCCCGGCGCGAACCTCGACTTCTGGCTGCTCGGCGTCACGATGCTGGAGATCTCCGGCATCGCGGCGTCCATCGAGGTCATCGCGCTCGTTCTGCGCTTCCGCGCGAGCGGCATGTCGGTCAGCCGCATGCCGATCTTCGTGTGGACCTCGCTCATCGTCAGCGTCATGATCATGTTCGCCTTCCCGCCGCTGGTCGCCGGCACGATCCTGCTCGAGCTCGACCGCAAGATCGGGACGGTGTTCTACGACGCGACGATGGGCGGCGACCCGCTGCTGTGGCAGCACCTGTTCTGGTGGTTCGGTCACCCGGAGGTCTACATCCAGCTCATCCCGGCGCTCGGGATGGCGGCGTCGATCGTGACCATCTCGGCGCGGCGACGCATGGCGGGCCGGACCGCGGTGATCGTCTCGCTCGTGGCGATCGCGATCCTGTCGTTCGGCCTGTGGGTGCACCACATGTACACCACCGGCATCCCGGTCCTGGCGACCTCGCTGTTCACGGCCGCGAGCTTCATGATCGCGGTGCCCACCGGCGTGATCATCATGGCGTTCATCGGGACGATGTGGTGGGGACGCATCGTCTGGCGGTCCGCGATGCTGTACGTCGCCGGGTTCGTGTTCGTGTTCGTCGCGGGCGGGATCACCGGCGTCATGGTCGCGATGGTGCCCTTCGACTGGCAGGCGCACGACACCTACTTCGTGGTCGCCCACTTCCACTACGTGCTGGTCGGCGGGTCGCTGTTCCCCATCCTCGGCGCGCTGCACCACTGGATGCCGAAGCTGACCGGCCGGATCCTGTCGGAGCGGATCGGCAAGGTCGCGTTCGTGCTGAACTTCATCGGGTTCAACGTCGCGTTCATGCCGCAGCACTGGCTCGGGCTGTTCGGGATGCCCCGCCGCGTGTGGACCTACGAGGAAGGGCTCGGGTGGGACGGGCTGAACCTGGTCTCCTCGCTCGGCTCGTTCGTCATGGGCCTCGGGATGCTGCTGTTCGCGATCAACATCATCCGTGCCAACTGGCCGGGTGGTGAGCAGGCGCCGGACGACCCGTGGGGCGGTGACACCCTCGAGTGGGCCACCGACTCGCCGGCTCCCAACTACAACTTCGTGGGGACGATGCAGGTCGCCTCGCCCGAGCCGCTCTGGGACGAGGAGTCGGTGCTCAGCCGTGAGCACACCTACCCCGACGGTCGGGTCCGCACCGACCCACCGCACGAGGAACCCGAGTGGCGGGAGCGGCTCGACCATCCCGAGGCGCGGCTGCGCGAGACCATCGCGACCAGCGGCCTCGACGCCGAACCCGACCACATCGTGACGTTGCCGGGCCACAGCCTGTGGCCCCTGTGGTGCGCGGTGGCCATCGCGGTGTCCCTGATCGGCGTCCTCGTCGACTCGTTCGCCATCGGGATCGTCGGCCTGGTGGGCATCATCGCGACGACCGCCACGTGGCTGTGGCCGGGGGTGGAGTGATGGCCGTCACCCGTTCGAGGACCGCCCACCCGGTCACCGACCGACCTCGTGGCCTGACCATGGGGATGTACGGCGCCATCTCGCTGCTGGTCGCGCTGACGATGGCGCTGGCAGGGGTGGCCACGGCCGGTCTCTACCTCCACACCGGCCAGGAGGCCTGGCCGCCCGAACCGCTCGTGCGACCCGGGTCGTGGCCGGCGATCGTCGCCACGCTGCTGTGCATCGCCGGCGCGGTGGCCGCCACGCTGGCGGCCCTGCGGCTGCGCCGCGACGAGCGGCCCGCCCCCTCGCTGCTGCTGATGGTCAGCGGCCTGCTGCTGACCGGTTCGGTCCTGGTCTTCGCGCGCGACCTCGGCGCCACCGGGTTCCACTGGGGTGACCACGCCTACGCGTCGGTCTACATCGTCAACACGGCCACCGCGCTGGTGTTCGTCGCGGTGGGCATCCTGATGGTGACGGCCGTGCTCATCCAGCGCCTCGTCGGCGTGGTCGACAGCGGCCGCATGCTCGAGGTCGACATCACCGTGCTCTACCTGTGGTGGGCGGTGTTCGCCGTGACGGTGTGCCTCGCCGTCGCGCACCTGCTGCCCGACCCCGGAGGTGCGATGTGAGCCTCACGGTGACCCCGCGGGAGGACCACCGCACGCACGTGCGCCGGTTCGACGCGTTCTTCGGCGGGCCCATCTGGTGGGCGACCCACCTCGGAGGTAGCTACTGGCTCGTCCCCCGGGTGTGCGAGTGGGGGACCAAGTGGCCCATGCACGCGCTGACGGCCGCGATGGTGCTGCTGTGTGCTCGCGCGTGGCTGTCCGGGGTGCAGGTGCTCCGCGGCGCCCGTCTGGCGGACCCGACGGTGGACCGCTCGGCGCATCGGGACGTGTTCATCGGCTGGGCCGGCATCCTGATGTCACTGCTGTTCGGTGCGGTCGTGCTGTACGAGGGCATCCCGGGGATGATCCTCGACCCGTGCGCGATGACGCCGACCGACTGACCGTGGACGTCGTCTGGAGCCGCGCCGCCGTCGACCCGGCCGCGCTCGCCGGTCTGGTCGGCGTGACCGCGTGGTACCTGCGCGGGCAGGCGGCACGCCGCCGGGTCACGGGCGCGTCCTCGTCGCGGCGTACGGCCGCGTTCCTCGCCGGCGTGGCGGTCACGGTGGTCGCCGTCGCCGGACCGGTGCCCGGCTGGAGCGAGCACCTGCTGTGGGTCCACATGATCCAGCACCTGCTGCTGAC